>JALOMD010000458.1 GCA_025455595.1 Cytophagales bacterium
TTTGCGCAAAGACAGCACGGGCAAGGAAAAAATAGCCGTTGTGTGCAACTTTACGCCGGTGGTGCGCCAAAACTACCGCATCGGTGTGAATGAAAAAGGAGTTTGGACAGAGGTTTTCAATTCCGATGCACCCGAATACGGCGGCAGTGGCGTGCATAATACCTCTGTCGAAACAGAATTAATTATGTACCACGGCAAACGTTTCTCCATCACCCTGACCCTGCCGCCGCTGGCCGCAGTGTATTTGCGGTGGGACGAAGGTTGATGGTTTGTCAAATGCGTTTTAGGCAAAAATTGCCCAAAACGCCGGTTTGTCTGAACCATGATTCTTATGATTAAAGGATTACCTTGATTAAAAAAAGAACTCTTGTCTGGAAAGTATTGATAAACCTTTGCAATTAACTGATTTTCAGATAGTTACCAAACATCATCTACACGCTCTATACACTATCGAAAAAGAATCATATCAATCCTTAAATCAAGGTTCTAACAATTGCGTTTTAAGCAAAAAACGCCCAAAACGCTTCTGACTTCTGCGTTCTGAACTCTGACCTAAAATCGTACCTCAAAATGTTTCGTTCTGGAAAAGTTCGCCTGCTGATTGCGTTGGCAATAGCCTTGTTTTCTGTAATCAGCTACTACAACAAACGCCAAGACAACCCGAAGTACGGCGGTCAGCATCCCGACCCGCAGGCACAGGCGGTGGTGGACAAAATCGGCCAGAAACTTGTCGCCACCTTGCCTGCCGGACAGCCGTACCGTTTCGAGTTCCACCTGCTGTCCGACCCACAGACAATCAATGCGTTTGCCTTGCCGGGCGGACAGATTTTCATCACCTACGCCCTGTACAACAAGTTGCAGAGCGAAGACCAACTGGCCGGGGTGTTGGGCCATGAAATAGGCCACGTAGTGGAGCGACACTCGGCGCAACAGATTGCCAAACAGCAGCTTACGCAAGGCTTGACCGGGGCTGCTGTCATCGCCAGCTACGACCCCGACAACCCCACCGGCAGCGTGGGCAAAGCGGCCATGGCGGCTTTGATTGGCAATTTGGTAAACATGAAATACGGACGCGGCGACGAGTTGGAATCGGACAGGCGCGGGATTGAGTACATGACGAAGGCGGGTTACAATCCGGAAGGCATGGTTGGTGTGATGGAGGTATTGGCAGCGGCTGGCGGAGGCAGCAGCCGGCCGGAGTTTTTCAGTACGCACCCCAATCAGCGGTTTCTGTTGAAAATTGAAGCCGCCTGATGATTTCTATTTTGTTTCACAATGCCGTTTTAAGCAAAATTTGCCCAAATCGAAGATGCCGCCATCGGCGGTATTGTAAATCCCGCAATCGGCGGGAACGCTTCCCGAATTAGAATTCAAATTCGCCAAAAAACGCCCAAAACGCTTTTCTGTCAATTAACAGAGGCGTTTTGGGCGTTTTTTACGAAATCCGTACAGAATTCAGCCGCGCATAAAATATACATTCGTAAGCAAACAGCCTCTGAACTGATACCCTTTTTCAGTCAAAAACCTATAGATTGGCTCTGTCTGCGGCTGCGTAACATCAAAATCGTCCGCTTCCAAAACAATCAAACGCGGCTGGTATCTTTCAAAATCGAGCGACTGTAGCACCGCGAAATCAAAGCCTTCCACGTCTATCGTGAGTAAGTCGAAAGCAGACGGCGCATTGAGTGTATCCAAAATTTCCGTCAGCGTTTGGGCGACCATCTTCTTGCGACTTGTCTGCTCAATCGTCAGCATTTGATTTTGCTGGATGTGAGAAATATCCGCCGAAGAAAGTCCTTTATTCAGAAATTCCACAAATTCCAATTCTCTCTGTTGATTTGACACCAACGCACACACCGCCCGGTCACGCGGACGGATGCGGCGGTGCTTGCGAATCAGGTTTTCGTTGGCATCAATGCAAATGCCCCGCCAACCGCGCCGATAGAGCAGAAATGTGTTGGAAATGAAACGCGGCTCGTTGCAGCCGACATCCACATAAAAACCTTCGTGTATCACCACCGGATTGAGCAACGCCAACAGAGCCAAGTCTTCGCCTTTGAACGCATAACTGATTTTCACACTCCGCCCCAAAACCACACGAAAAAGCCCACCAAATGCGTATTTGATGGAACGGAACAGTGAAAACACGGGTTGCCGCCACATGAAGAACTGCCGGAACGCCACGCGAAATTCTTTCAATGCCACGCCCCAAACCGTAAAAAATGCCCGCACATACGCATTTTGGTTGATGGTTTTAGCAAAATACCGCTGCCCAACAGAACGCAAACGGATATGTATTCTTTCCTCCAAGCTCATGCTCTGTAATAGATGCTGAGTTTCAAAAATAGTATCTTTTCAAAACCCAAAACCTCTTCTACCCAAATCTTCTGGCGCGTTGTAGTTTTGAAAAGTAGTTTTGAAATCATCAGGAAGTGGAATCAGGTAAGTGCGGCATACATCCAGCACATATTTCATGCTGTGTTTGGGCAATTCGTTTTGTTGGAACAAATGCAAAATTTTCTGTAATCCAACAGCTTTGTAAATATCGCACAAAGGCTCTGCCTCGCCTTCGGATTCAAATACGAAACAATCGTAATCAGTCGCTTGTGTGTATTGTTGGCGTAGCAATTTCAGCACTTCCGGCTGCATGTCAGGCAAATCACACGCCAGCACGAGCCAGTCGGTTTGTGGGAATTTTTGATGCGCGGACAGTAATCCGGCCAACGGGCCGCGGAGCGGAAGCGAGTCTATGACAAGCGTTGAGGCGGGAAAAATAGATTTATAGTTTTGTTGTTGGGTGGGATGAACTGAAACGAAAGTGTCAATGCCTAAATCAGTCAGTTTGTTGTGCGCAATTTCTGCCCACGTTTTGCCGTCTTTCTGTATGAGTCCTTTGTCCGTCCCCATCCGGCTGCTTTGTCCGCCGCAGAGCACAAGACCTTTGATTGTCTGAACCATGATTCACTTGATTAAAGGATTACCTTGATTTTTCGGACAGGATTGTAGGATTTATACGATTTCTTCAATCATGGAAATCCTGCAATCCTGCGAATCATGGTTCAGACAAATCAGACAACCAACTGCTCCGTCTTTTCCACCGCCACAAAATCACCCTTCGGCGATTCGCATAGCGGACAGACGTAACTTTTGGGCAAATCAGCAAACGCCGTTCCGGCGACTATTCCATTTTCAGGCTCACCGACAGTCGCGTCATAAATTGTCTGGCAATGTTTGCATTGATGAATAAATACAGAGGTTTTGACTTCGGCAGAGATACTATTTTCTTCTACAGGTTGCGTGAACAATTCCTCCGTCTGTTGTCCGATGCGGGTGCGCAGATAGGTTTTGCAAATGCGTCGGAGTTGTTCGCCGAGGTACGATTTGGGCAAATTTCGCTCAAAAACAAACAGCTTGCGACTGTTCGGATTGAAATCTTCGGTATAGAGAATGTCGTACAGATGGCCGATTTCGTAGTGGCCGAAGCGGAACATTGGCTTTTTGCGGATAATAATCGAGCCGAACACTTCCGATTTCGGGCGGGTTTGGATGCCGAAACACACGCCGAATGTGCGCATGTCGTTTCTGTCCAAGTGCTTCACCAATTGCTGTTTCAGTTCCAGTCCGTCCTGCGCGTTGTCTTCCACCTGCCAGTTGAGTTCGTTGGCCGCGTGACGCACATTGATCTGGTGGCGCGTGAGTACTTTGTCCCACATCGGACGGTTTTTGTCTTCGATGCCTTTGACAATCAGCGACTTCCACGGCGTAGCGCAGATTTGCCCGACTTTGGTTTGCAGACACAATTTGCACACGTCGTTCAGGAAGGCAATCGAAAACTGCTCGTCGCGGCGGTAGATGCCGAGCCACGTTTTGTCGCCGTAGCGGTTGAAACCTTCGTAATACGGCAGCCGGAACGACGGCAGTTCCAGCGGCCCCGCCACGGGCTTGCTGATGTACATGGTCTGTCTTTTGACTGTTCTGTACAGATTTTCGCCGTCGGCTTGGTCGTTGGCGTAGAACTGTTCGCGGTTTTGCCAAATTGTTTTTTCAATGGCCTCGGTCACCTGCGGGATGTCATTGCTGAACACGAGTTCTTTCCACGCAAAAAGGACGTTGGTTTTGGGAAACCGCACGTACAGATACCAGAAATGCGGCTGCGGCGAGGCAATCCAGTTGAAGTTTCCGGTGAAAAACGGCGTAAAACTTTGGTTGTTGTCCGAAATATTGACCTTCAGTTGCGGACGGTACGCAAATCCGTCGAAAATATCCTTGTAAATGCCTTCGCTGAGCCAGTTGTCGGTCATGAACACATCCTCCGCCGGATACGAACTGACGATGTTCGGATGCTGCGCCGTGTCAAATTCAAACGCGATGTTGCGTTCTTTCAGAGCCGTTGCCAGCGTGTCGTAATCGTCGGCCAGCACGTCCATCAGCAACTGCTGCCGCAGCCCAAACCGCACATACCGCACCCCCGCCTGGTAAGCCGGTTCCAGCAAATTCTGTAGCTGCCCCGGCGGAATAATGCCGCCGGTGAAATTGATTTTGAGGGTGTAGGTGTGACGCATTTTGAAGTACGATTTACGAAGTACGAATTAAATTCAGAATTATGAATTCAGAATTCGGAATTCATAATTCGGAATTCATAATTCTGAGGCGTTTTGGGCGATTTTTGGCTAAAACGTTATTGCTGTAGCACATGCTTTAGCCTGTGCATCACGCCGTGGCGTGATTTCACCGCAGCACAAACAGAAAACAATATTTTTTAAAATGCCAAACCCGCCTGTCCTTGAAAGCGTCATTGCGAGGAATGCAGCGAAGCGGAATGACGAAGCAATCCGTCCCAAAGGCAGGCTCGGTAAAAACGGTTACGAAAGGCTCGCGATGCTCCGTGAGAGATTGCTTCGCTTTGCTCGCAAGGACGGCTCGATGAACAGGCACAGGCTAAAGCATGTGCTACAATTGCTGCCGTTTTGGGCAAAAATCGCCTGAAACGCATTTTCTTCTGTGTAATTCCAT
>JALOMD010000459.1 GCA_025455595.1 Cytophagales bacterium
GCGAGGCTGCCAGTCGTACACGTCGTTGTCGGCAACGGCACGCACGAACGGGTCGGTGGCCGACGCGGAGGCTTGTTTGAAACCGTCGGTCAGGGCTTGGCTGATGCGCACCGGAATGCGGGCGTTCTGCTGGCGGCTCTGTACCTCGGCGGCGTACGGCTCGCGGAAATAAAACGACACCGGGCGGTTGATGCCATAGACGCGGTTGTAGGTAAGCAACACCCACACGTAAGACAAATTGAAAGCCGGATTGCTGGCCGTTGTGTCATTGGCCAGTGCCTGCATGAAACGGGTTTTGTTGTATGCCCCCGCCCCGCAAGCCGAGGCCACGAGGTTGAAGTCGCTGGCAAACTGCTCCTCGATCATTTTTTGCAGCGACATCGTGGCGAAGCCTCCCTGCGAATACCCAGTGATGAACAGCCGCTCGTAGCCCGTGATTTTGTTGTTCTGGAAAAACTCTTGGCTGGCCCGGATCATGTCAAGCGAGGCCGTAGCCAAGCTTTGGCGGTGCTCGTACGGATGCGGCACCTGACGCGACTCGCCGTAGCCGATGTAGTCGGGGCAGGCCACGGCGTAACCCAGCGCGGCAAACGCCGAAGCGTAGGTATAAGCCTCGCTGCTTTGGTTGTAATACGAAGGGGCTTGGGAATCTTCGGTGATGGTGCCGTGCTGTTGGCTCATCAGTCCGTTGGGAATCCGATTGTCAGGCGTAATCGGCACCAACAACGCGCCGGAGGCTTGCAGTTCGGTGCCGTCGGTGTTGGGGGTTTTATAGACGACTTTATAGACGCGAATGCCGTTGGTGAGTTGCACCGGCACGGGTGCGCGGCGGGCCAGTTGCTCAGTAGTGAACTCACCGATCAGCGTGGCACTGACAAAGTAGCGATTGCCCGGTTGGGCCAGTTGGGTCTTGGAATCGGGTTCGGGCTGTTGGTCGCGGCAAGCCGGAACGAAAAACAAGAGGGCAAATGCCAGCAAAAGGCCGACGAGACTTAGTTTCATGGGCAGGTGATGCGTTTTTGAACAGTATAACGCTAACCCCACCCCTGTCAGTATGGTTCAAAAAAGTCGTAAGTGGTAAGTCGCAAGTCGTAAGTGGCGTTTTAAGCAAATTCCGCCCAAAACGCCACTCCCGCACCCGGCGAGGCCACTCACCACTTACGACTTACCACTCGACACTTGT
The DNA here is from genome assembly GCA_025455595.1 of Cytophagales bacterium. Taxonomy (GTDB): domain Bacteria; phylum Bacteroidota; class Bacteroidia; order Cytophagales; family 172606-1; genus Xanthocytophaga. Next base: position 1,184 of record JALOMD010000459.1, read on the forward strand.
GACTAACGGCTTTTCTTCCACGCTTCATAACGTGCATCCAGTTTCTTCTTCATAGCCACGTAGTTTTCCCATTCGTCGGCCACGTGATACATGGTGGGGTAGCTTTTGCAAAGCTCGCCGATATAGTCTTCTACGTAATCGCCCACCAAGTAGTAGTCTTCTGTAAACGCGTTGCCTTCTTCGTTGAACATGTTGGGGCTGAGCTGGCCGTCCCACACCTCGCTCAACACCGTGCAACTGATCTGCTTTTGTTTGAAGCGGTACATCTGAATTTCCGATTCGTCAAGGAAGAACTCGCTGTACAAACCGTTTTCAATGACCCAGCCCAAATACATGCCGATGTGCAAGTACGCCTGCTCAATGGGCAGTTCTTCCGGAAACTTGCCGAGGAAATGCTCTTTCGCCCTGTCGTAAACGGTGGCCGCTTGTGCTTTTTGTTGTCCGGTCATAATGTGTCTAATATTAGTTATTAGTCTTGGGTCTTTAGTCTTGGGTTCAAGGCCTTGGCTTGCAAAATATTTGTGAAGCGTTTTGGGCGAATTTTGCCTGAAACGCTTTTGTCCCTGTTAATCAGGGGCTTTAAAAGTAATCAATTTCGCGTGGAGCAGGTTACAAAGGTAAGTAACCCGGACAGACCTTGACGGATGGGCAGGCGTAATATTCTGCTCGAATGTAGCGGTTTGGAAGCGGATGCGTGGTGTTTTGTCAAGCGATTTTGGTTATCTTTAGCGTTGACATGCCTGTGTTTTGGGCAAAAATCGCCCAAAACGCTGCCGGCGTGCCTTTGCCGGGTACGTTTTTCGGCATATTTTTCACTGATTAGCAACTGCGTTGGATTTTCAAACTCATTTCCGGGAATATAACCCCATTACGACGGGTGTTTGGCTGCGCACAGTGTTGGCGGGTATGATTGTATTGGCTTCGTATCAGTCGTTGGTCGCCCAGCAGCCGAGTGTTGACAGCCTGAATGTCCAAGCGGCACGGCTGCTGGAAACCGAACCCGAAAAAGCCCTGAACCTGAGCCTGCAATCCGTGCAGACGGCCCTGCGCACCAACTATCTGTCGGGGCACACGCAGGCCCTTGTGCTGGCCGGGCGAGCCTACCATCACCTCAACAACCCCAGCAAGGCGTTGTTGTATTTTTCGCGTGCCCTCGAAAAAGCCACCGCCCGACGACAGGAACCCGAAGCCGCCGATGCCAACGAGTGGCTGGGCCAGGTTTACTACGGTTTTGGAGATTACAACCAAGCGTCAAACCATTTCTTTGCGTCGTTGCGCATCCGCGAAAAAATCCGTGACCAACGTGGCGTGGCCCAGTCGCGGATGCAAATCGGGATGGTTTATGCGGCTTGGCGCAAGCCCGACAAGGCGTTGGAATATTACGAAAGGTCGCTGGGCACGTGGGAGCAACTGAAAGACCCGGCGGGCTTGGCCACCGTGCTGAACCACTTGGGCCGCCTCTACGACCAACGCGGCGATTACGCCGCCGCCCGACAGCATTTGGAACGTTCGCTTTCCATTCACCAGAAGCAGAAAAATGCCCGTGGCATAGCCCAGACGCTGCATTCCATCGGCGACGTGCATTTTCACCAGCAGCGGTACGAACAGGCCATAAACTATTATTTCCGCTCCCTCAAACGCGAGCAACGGTTGCGCCTGCCTGCCGCCATGGCCCGCAGCTACAACAGCATTGCGGCTTGCTACGCCGCCACGGGTCGCCACCAGCAGGCGGTGTTTTACTACGACAAGGCCGTGGCGCAAGGGCGGCGAACCCAAAGCCGCGAGCCGCTGATGAACGCCTACCAAGGCTTGGCCGCAAGCCAAGCGTCCCTGCGCAACTTCCAAGCCGCCTACGAAAACCACCGCACCTACGCCGCCCTCCGCGACTCGATTTTCGACAGCCGCGCCTCGGTGCAAATCGCCGAGACGGAGGCCAAGTACCGGCTTGAGAACCAACAGCATGAAGTAGAACTGCTGCGCAAGGAACGCCGCATCAACAACCTGACCCTGCGCGAAAACCGCAACCTGACTTACTTGCTCGGTGTGCTGGCAGCGGTGCTGCTGGTGCTGGTGATTGTGGAAGCAAGCCGTTACCGAATCAAGCAGCGGGCGGGGCGGATGTTGGAAGCACGTAACCAAATCATTAACCGGCAAAACGCTGATTTGCAGCAGGCAAATGAAAAACTGATGCAGTCAGAGGCTGACCTGCACAACCTGATAGCCACCCGCGACAAGTTCTTCACCATCGTGTCGCACGACTTGCGGGGGCCGCTGGCTTCGCTGACGGGGCTGTTCCAACTGCTGCTCAAACACTTGGATCGGTTTGACAAAAACGAGCTGAAAAAATTCGTGGGCGACATGAACGGCACGGTGAAAAGCGTACAAAACCTGCTCGAGAACCTGTTGCATTGGTCGCGCACGCAGCGCGGTGGCATCCGCTACGAACCGGCCCGGCAGTCGCTTACGGATTTGGTTCAGGATGTGCTGCTCACCTTCGGCCCAATGGCGACGAACAAGGACATCAACCTGCGCGTGGACGTGCCGCCCGGCAGCCAAGTCTATGCCGATGCCAACATGCTGCAATTCGTCTTGCGCAACCTGTTGGACAATGCGGTGAAGTTTACGCACGCAGGCGGCGGCATTACGCTGGCCGCCTCGCCAAACGAGGAAGGTTTCGTCGAAATTACCGTCTCCGACACAGGCGTGGGCATCGCCCCGAACGACTTGGCGAAGCTTTTCCGCATTGACACGTATCACAG
>JALOMD010000460.1 GCA_025455595.1 Cytophagales bacterium
GCGGCTCCGGCCTCGGCCGCTACGGCGACTCGATCTGGATAGGGGCCGAAATCCTGAACCTGCTCGGTGCCCGCAACGTGATGTCGTACAACTGGGTGACGGATGTGCGCAGCCGCCAGTACGCCGTTCCCAACGCACTGTCGGCCCGCTTCCTGAACCTGCGGGTGATTGTGCGGTTTAAGTCGCCGGAGAAGTAGGATTTCAGGTCAGAGGTCAGAAGACAGAGGTCAGAGGTGTTTTGGACGTTTTTTGCTCAAAACGCTTCAAATGCGGTTTTTCCGAATGCCAAAAAGTGCTTTTCCACAATACCTCCTGATTCCGTGCGTAACATCAGTTAAAAAATGAAACAAGAAATCCTCGACCGAATTCGACAGTTGGGCGGAAACACTGACAACGTGAAAGGCACCTCTTTGCTGGATGACCTCCAAGCGGTTTCGTTCCGTACGGTGCTTTATCCCAAACCCCAAGACACCCCTTGGGCAACCGCCGACGATACCGAGCCTGTCCACGGAATCGGCGCGTTCATTGACGACAACAAAAATCTGTTCAATACAGACCGTTCGCAGTTTTACGAGAAAATCATCAACCATTACTACCGACTGACCGAAGAAGGTTTCGGGCAGACGTTTTTCCGAAACGAACTTTTCACGCCCTTCAAGGAAGGTACGGCAGACTTTGAAGAATGGAATGTTGATTTCACCGATGCGGAAATGACGGATTTGAGCGAAGTAACCAGCGTCACCGGCGATTCCGAACCCGACTTCGTCAACATCGCGTACAGTTACGGTTACCCCGACCATTTCTACGTGTGCCTTTCAGACCCCAACCCCGAAAACCCGGTTGTTTTTGGAACCGATCACGAGGTTTTCTTCTCCGAAGTAACCAATCACGGCACGTTGGAAGACTTTTTCAACCGGTTCATGACCCCTGAAGAGCTTGTTGCAATCATCAGAAGGCGGATGGAAGGTTGAAGCCGAGAGCCAAGTACCGAAATGCTTACGTTTTTCCGTCCGATGATCTTTATCATCTCCCGGAATTTCCAAAACAGTCGGCTTTTGCAAAACTTTGCGGCGTGGCGTTTTGGCAAAATTTTGCCCAAAACGAAGATGCCGCATTTGCTTGCCACGCACTTGGCGTGGGCGGTATTGCAAATCCGGCAATAGGCCGGAACGCCACCGAAAATATCCGATCACATTCGTCCACCCGCATAATGACGCACCAGCAAGCAGTCGAGTTAACATCGAGCCTGGCAAACAAGAACATTCTGTTTGAAGACGGTTTGACCGACACCGAAATACAGGCCGTTGAAGAAAAGTTCGGCTTTGTGTTTCCGCCGGATTTGAGGATTTTCCTACAAAACGCCTTGCCCGTCTCCGACGGATTTTACAACTGGCGGCTGGCCCTTTCTTCAGAAGAAACGGCAGCCAGCCTACACGAAATGCTCGACTGGCCTTTGGACGGAATCCTGTTTGACATGGAACACAACGGCTTTTGGGCCGATGTTTGGGGCGAGCCACCGACGGATTTGCCAGAACGCTTTTCTGTTGCAAGACGCATGGTGCCGACGTACCCGAAATTGATACCCGTCTGTTCGCACCGGTATATTCCGGAAAGCCCGCATGTCAACGGCAATCCGGTGTATTCCGTCTATCAGACAGACATCATCTATTATGGCTACGATCTGGCGAATTACTTGGCGGAAGAATTTCGGTTCGGATTATCTGATCAATTTCAAATTTTACAGAAACCCAAGCACCCGGTGGCGTTCTGGGACTGGCTTGTGGAACGCAACAACACACCCCGCACACCACCGATGTACCAAGCCGACCTCACACAAGCGAAAACGCTGCTGACCAAATGGCTGCAACAGAGCCTCGACGAAAAAGGCAACCGTTGGCTCGCTGAAAAACGCGCGTCTTTTGCCACGCCGCAACCTGTAAAAGACGTTTTCTTGGCTTTCGGTATGGCTCCGCGCATGGTGGGCAAGCAGCCGTTGCAATTGCAACAGGCCGACCTGCGGGATGCCGAAAAGTTACGCCACGGCCTCACCGTACAGAACTGGACGACCGACCAAGCCGCCCGCATCCTGATGCTGCTGATGCTGCCGCACGACGACGTGGCCGCGTACACCAAAACCCTGAACCAGCTTTTCACCACCGCCGACGTGGGCGAACTGACGGCTCTGTACTTGGCCCTGCCGCTGTTGCCGCACCCGGAGGCGTTGCGCAGCCAAGCCTCGGAAGGAGTGCGTACCAACATGGGCGTGGTGTTCAACGCCTTGGCCCTTGACAACCCCTACCCCGGCGACTACATGGACGAACCCGCGTGGAACCAACTGGTGCTCAAGGCCGTGTTTGTCGGCAGCCCGCTGCACCGCATGGTTCGACTTGACGAACGGGCCAACGCCACGCTGGCCCGCATCCTGCGCGACTTTGCCCACGAACGCTGGGCGGCGGGCCGTCCCGTTTCGCCGGAAATCTGGCGGTTGGTCACGCCGTTCGTCAGCGATTCGGTGCTGCCCGATGCCCGGCATTTGTTTGAAAAAGGCTCGGAAACCGAACAGGAGACGGCGGCGTTAATGGCTGTGAGAAGCGGCCACCCCGGATTGTTGGCATTGGCTACCGAAAAACGCCCCGATTTGGTAAAAAATGCCCAAAACGGGGAAATCGGATGGCCTGTTTGATGGTTGAATGGTTGTATTGTTCGGCTTGAAATAACGAGGGGAGTTTACCGCGCCTCAACCCGCCAAAATTTTGTTTTCCGACCAATAGTATTCATCTCCATGTATCGGAATCAAAGTTTTTTACACAGTTCTTTTCAGAAAGGCAAAAGATGAGTAAACATTCAACCCTTGATTTCGCATATGAATTTGGATAGAATTGCCCAAAACGTCCTTCTGTTGAAAAGAACCGTTTTAAGCATTTTTCAGTAAATTTCTGTATAAAACAAGTAATCAAGCATCCAAGCTAAAATCTTTTCACCCCGATCCTTATATCCAAACATCAACCCGTGAACCCATTACCGCATTAACATTATGTTCATAGATCCGCATATTCACTGCATTTCCCGCATTACCGACGACTACGAAGCCCTGCGTGCCAACGGCGTGGTAGCGGTGATAGAACCGGCCTTTTGGCTTGGCCAGCCGCGTACCGAAGTGGGCTCGTACAAAGATTATCTGAACACGTTGGTCGGTTGGGAACGCTTCCGGGCCAGTCAGTTCGGCATCAAGCATTACTGTACGGTGGGGCTGAATTCAAAAGAAGCCAACAACGAAGCTTTGGCCGAGGGCGTGATGGAACTGTTGCCGCTGTTTGCCACGAAAGAAGGCGTGGTGGGCATCGGCGAAATCGGCTACGACGACCAAACGCCGATGGAGGAAAAGTACTTCCGCCTGCAACTGGAACTGGCAAAAGAACTGGACTTGCCCGTGCAAATCCACACACCGCACCGCGACAAAAAAGCCGGCACCACCCGCAGCATGGACGTGTGCGTGGAACACGGCCTCGACCCGTCGAAGGTAATTATTGACCACAACAACGAAGAGACTGTAAAGGAAGTGCTGGACAGAGGTTTCTGGGCGGCGTTCAGCATCTATCCGTCCACGAAAATGGGCAACGAACGCATGGTTGCCATTGTGCAGCAATACGGCTCCACGCGCATCATGATCAACAGTGCCGCCGACTGGGGCATCTCAGACCCGCTGGCCGTACCGAAAACCGCCGCACTGATGCAAGAACGCGGCATTCCGACAGAACAAATCAAAGAAGTAAGCTACAGCAATGCGCTGGCGGCGTTTGGGCAAAGCGGCCAGATGAACGAACTGGACTGGTTGCAGGACATGACCATTGACCAAACTGAGAAATTCAACGGAAACACTATTCTGCGCGGCGGCCGCGACCCACGGGTAGAGAAGCTGGCGAATAAAATCATTCGGTGATAGTTTTGCCGGGCGTTTTGGGCAAAAACCGCCAAAAACGCCCTTCTATTGTCTTTTGCGAGCCTGTGCTTCCGGTCTTCCCGCCCTGCGGGATGACCTGCGTGGCTAAGCCGTTTTAGCCGATCCCGACAAGTCGGGACGCTTGAGCCAAACGAAATTTTAAACAACCTCTAAGATTTTGCAAAAGTGTAGTTTGTCATTCCGACCGAAGGGAGGAATTCGGCTTTCGGCACGCGACTGTTCCGAAGATTGGCGACCCGTTGGCCTGATGTTGAGCGAAGCGAAACCACGATTCGGCGTGGTTTCGCTTCGCTCAACATGACAAAACGTTTCTTGCGGCCATTCTCCGAAATCTTAAAC
>JALOMD010000461.1 GCA_025455595.1 Cytophagales bacterium
TGTCAATAGAGTTGGAGAACAACAATCGGTGTTTTAGGCAAAAAACGGCCAAAACACCGCTCTTTGCCAAACTGTGCCTCGGCGTATTGTCGTCTTTTGCGAGCGTCGCTCGCGACCAGCGGACGCTGGTCAATGATTCGGCATCACGCCGAGGCGTGACGCCAGTCACACGAAAGCGTTTTGGGCAAAAAATGGCTAAAATACCTCTGTGTCATACCCTTTACCCCCATGCCCCACCTCTGCCCCCATGCCCCATGCCCTCTGCCCTTCACTTCTTCTGCTTGGCGAACCAGAACAGCAAGTCCGGTTCGGCTTTTAAAACAGTTTGTTGGCTGGAGGGCAGGCCCGTGAAAAAACGCAGCCCCGTCAGTTTCTCCACCTGCGCCACCGGCATGGCGAAATCGCGCACCTTCTTGTCGCTGCCCTCGTTGCGCATCACAAAACCGATGGCCTTGTTTTCCGGTGCGGGCAGGTAAATCACCTTGTAAAAATACTCCGGCACGGCCACTTGGTTGTATTTGCCGATGCGCGGCAGCCCGTCGCGCAACACCGGGCCGGTGATGACGTACAGCGTCTTGAACCGCCGCGCCCAACGCCGCGTCTGCGACTCCAAGTTCTCCCAAATGCCCGCGTTAAACTCGTGGATTTGCGGCGACATGTTGCTCATAAAAAACGACTCGTCCATCCACTTGGCCGACGACCGGAAATCGGCGGCCGGAGCCAAATGCCCCCGGTCGTAGCCCGACCGTCGGTAGTCTTCCGGCACCGCCGAGCCGGTGGACACGTCCGGGTCGGGGCGGAAGTTGTCGTCGCGCGGGATTTTGCCGTTCACCATCTTGGCCGTGAGCCGATAGGCCACCCAAGCGGCTTGCTCGTAAGGCTCGGCGTAGCCCAGCGTGTAGGCCGCGTGCTGCACCACTTCCACTTTGGCTCCCGTCGGGTACAACGACGAAACCAAGTTGGTCGCGTCGGTTTCGGTTTCGTCTTTTTCCTCTTCTTTCGGCAAAGGTTTGGAGTCAGTGGGCCGGGCGACGGTGCTTTCGGTTTTTTTCTGGTCTTTTTTCCCAAACCAGCCCGTGATTTTCTCCCAGTTGCCTACCAACAGGAATACGCCTACCAACACAACGGCCCAGAAGAATCCGTTGGAAGACGACGACTTTGACCTTGCCATGAGGTTTTTTTGAATGATGTTTGGCCGCAAAATAAACATTCTGGGTGCCTCCCCCAACTCCCTCCGAAGAAAGGCTTTTGTTTTGGGAAAACAAGGCGCGGCTTGTCGTCTCGGCGGGCGGCGGGTTCTGGTCTGGCGTGGTGGGTCAGACGGGCGTTTCCACAAGCGTTTTGGGCAAAAATCGACAAATCCCAAAACTCAAGACTAACCGCTCACGACTGAGTACTCACTTGCCCTTAAGCGTCACGCATATTGTCAAGGAGGGTGTTGAATTGGCGGACTTGGGCTTCGTCGGTGGCCAGGAACGACTTTTCCAATTCTTCAACAATGGGATCCAAGGTTTTGAGCAGGGCCAAGCCGCTGTCGGTAATCGCCACGTTCACGGCACGGCGGTCTTCGGGACATTCCTCGCGTTCCACCAGCTTCTTCACGCGAAGCTTTTCTACCAATCGCGAGGCGTTGGAACTTTTGTCCAGCATCCGCTCGGTGAGCAGTGACACCGTGGCGGCTTTCGGATGCTGGCCGCGCAAAATACGCAACACATTGTACTGTTGTGGCGAAATTCCATACGGTTTCAGCATTTGTATTTGCTTCAGTTGCAGCCAGTTGGCTGTAAACATGATGTTGAGCACCAATTTTTGGTATTCGCTGCGGAAACGTGGCTGTTGAATCTCTTTCTCCAATTCCATACGGTAAAAAAATGAAGGTGTGCGAAGGAATTGCGCAAATATACGTATATACAATTAATGTTTACACATTTAATGGCAAAATTCTTGGCGACTTTTCATCGAAGTTTTTGCAGGGTGGAAAAAGTCAGGCGGCCACTCGGTTCGCAAACCAAAAGAACGACTGCGGAACGGACGAAATGGGAAAAACAGCTTCCACGTTTTGGGGAACAAATTCTACAAAAAAACGGAAAGCCCGTATGGACTTTCCGTTTTTTTGCCATGTTCTTTATAAAAAAACTACAGAAAATCAGGCGGCCAAGACCTGCAGTTGGTGCCGTTTCTTCTCAATTATCCCCGAATAATACTCCAAGTCGTCTTTCAACTGGAAGCGCACCATGTACGACAGCGTTGCCTTGCAAAGGACTTGGTTCACCTCTTCGATTTTTTGTTCCAAGAGTTGTATCTCCTTCAAAAGCATCAGTTGCTTTTCGTTTTCAGCAACAGCCTCGCGGGCTAAGTCGCTGTAAAACAGGACGGTTTGTTCTGACATTGTTTCCATAATTGTGTGTGCTATGGGGGTTGCCGTTTGTCTAATTACGCTTGTTTACTTGAGACGCATGTCGAAAAGCCAAAAACACTGTTAATGAAGAGGTTGCGTCGTTAAAAATACCTGCTTAGGTTTTGGTTCTGTAAGTTAGCAATTTTACTGTTTCAACGAAACAGGTTTGCCAAAAGTTGTTTTGCGAACCGAAATATTACATGGTTTTGACCTTTGGCAAGCAATCTGAATGTTGCGCCAAAAAAGGCCAAACAAATGCCATGTGCGACTACAGCGCAAATTTTATACCAAAAGACGGCCACTGCAACTCGCCGGAACGAAAAAAATTACATGGCCGATAACCTGTTCCAAACACCATTTGTTGTATTAGTGTGCATTTGCACAAAAAGGTAAACTGTTTTTTTGCGTGGGGCATGGGGCGTTTTGGGCAAAAAATGTCAGAACCATGATTCGTAGGATTAGCAGATTACCATGACTTCGTTTTTCAATCAAGGCAATCCTTGAATCCTACGAATCATGGTTCTGACATTTTTTGCCCAAAACGCCCCATGCCCTCCGCCCCCTGCCCTCTACCCGTTGATGCGAATGGTGCTGTTGCCGCCCGGTTGCCGCACCACTTGCACCTGCGTGGTGATGCGGTCTTTCAACGCCTCCACGTGCGAGATGATGCCGATCATCTTGCCGGTGGCCTGAAGGTTTTCGAGCGTGGTGATGGCCGTGTCCAAGGCGTTGGGGTCGAGGGTGCCGAAGCCTTCGTCAATGAACAGGGATTCGATGCGCGTCTTGCGGCCCGCGATGTCGGACAGGCCAAGGGCCAGGGCGAGGCTGACCAGAAACGTCTCGCCGCCGGAAAGGGTCTTGACCGGCCGGATGTTGTCGGCTTGGTCACGGTCGAGGATTTCGAGTTCGAGGTCGGTGTGGGGCGTGCGTTGGATTTGGTAACGGGTGTTGAGTTGGTCAAGGTAGCGGTTGGCGAGTTGCACCAATTGTGCCAACGTAAGCCCCTGCGCAAACTTGTTGAACTCATCGCCCCGGCTGGAGCCGATGAGTTGGTCAAGGGCCTTCCAGCGGGCGTGTTCGTTGCGCTGCCGGGCAATGGCGGCCTCGGTTTCGGCGTTGCTGCGCACTGTGGCGGCGTGCCGTTCGCGGATTTGCGCCAAGCGGGCGGTTTCGGCAATGGCGGTTTCCAGTTCACGTTGCTCGGCGGCCAACCGGACGGCAATTTCCTCGTAGCCTTGCGTGGTCAGCGGATTGGCACGCCGCTGGCGCAGGGTTTGGTCGGTTTGCTGCCAAGCCCCTTCCAACTGGCCGATGGCCGCGTCGAGGGTTTCCTTTTGGTGGCGTAGTTCCGTTTCGGTGGCCTCGTCGAGCATCACTTCGCGCAGGGCTTCGATGCTGTCGAAGTCGTGCTTGGCGATGGCATCGAGCAGTTGCTTTTCCTTGCGGGCCAGCAATGCGTTTTCGCCGTCCAACTGCTGTTCCCGGTCGCGGAGCTGGGCGGACTGGCGTTGGTGGACATTGTTTTTGTCGCGGCGGGC
>JALOMD010000462.1 GCA_025455595.1 Cytophagales bacterium
CTGTCCGGCCACGAAGTAGGCCGGGCGGCCTCTGGCCGCTGACTGAAGATGATGCAACCGACTGATTTTGAACTGCTTGCTGATGCGATTGCCTTTCCCGATCCCGGCCAGAGGCCGGCCCGATGCGGCTTCGCCATCGGGACAGTTGCCGCTCGCTAAAAGCGAGCGGCTGTAGCGAATTTTTGTAAGTATCTGATTATCAGCCTATAATAACTCTAATACAAGATGCGAACCACATCAGCAATTTCGGTGTGATAGTAATGCATACCGAACATTGCCACACTGTCTTTGCCGAATGCCATCGGCTCGTCGAACTTGTCAAGTTCGGTGTCGAAAGGCAGCGATTTGCTGAAAAACGCCCGTGCTACGATTGCCCCATTGCCAACCTCTGTTTCCGTTTGATACTCCCCTTGCGCCAATGAGCCGACAAACGAACTGGATTGGTTTAGCATTTTGAAGTCGCTGCTGTTGTTTTCCCCAATCTGAATCGGACAATTTTGCAACTGCTTGATTTCCTGCCAAGCAAACAGTAGAGCGGGGGTATAAATCACATTGTCGCGGGCCGGTAAAGGACTTTCCAATGTGGGTACAAAAGCCGTTTGGCGCAAGTCTTTCAGTCGGATAACTTCGGGAAAACGCCCGTTGTCTGTTGAAGGCGGAATGTGTTCGGATGTTTCGGCGGCCCGTTGTTTACAGCCTATCCAACCCAAGGCAACTGACAGAAAAAACAGTAAGAATGAGCGTTGCGTCATTTTTTGGTGTCGGAAAAGACAGATGCCAATCCTAAAGTGTCATACTTTGTTTTGCAAATGAATAGAATATTACCGTTTTGAACGTTTTTTGACTAAAACGCTGTTTAAAATCCTACGGATTTTGCGCAGGCTAAAGCATGCGCTACATACCAAGTATTTTGGTCAAAAAACGGCCAAAACGTCCGTCTGACTTCTGGATTCATAATTCTGAATTGAAAATTATCCCGGAAACGACACCTTGCCCATTGTCACGTTCGGGATACCCGGCCGGTTGCCGAAATTGACGCTGCCGCCCGCCACGGCTTCGTTGGCGAGTATGGCGAACAACACCGCTTCCTTTGCATCGGGCTGGATGCGTAACTCGGCGGTGGTTTTGAACGTGGCGTTGGGCAGCAGGCGTTGCAGATGTGCCACCAAAACAGGATTGTGCATACCGCCGCCGCTCATGTAAACCATCGGTGTTTTTCCGGTAAAACTTTGCTTCACCGCCTCGGCGATGCCCGTCGCCGAAAACGCCGTCAAGGTAGCCAAAACATCGTTTGCAGAAAGATTTTCGGTGTCCGAACGTTGCTGCGCCGCTTGCACGTAAGCCGGGCCGAACAGTTCGGGGCCGGTGGTTTTCGGGAAACCGGCGGCGAAAAACGGGTGGTCGAGCAGGGCGGCCAGCAGCGGCTCGCTGACGGCTCCGGCGGCGGCAAAGGCTCCGTTTTCGTCGAAGGGCCGCTCGAAGTACAGCCGCGAGAAAGCGTCAATCAACGTATTACCCGGCCCCACGTCGGTGCTGAACATCTTGCCCGCGTCAAGGTCGCCGGACAAGTACGTAAAGTTGGCGATGCCGCCGATGTTGAGCATGATCCGGTCTTCGCCCGCTTGCGAAAAAAGCAGAAAATCGCCGTAAACGGCCAGTGGCGCGCCCTCGCCCCCGGCGGCGATGTGCTTCTGCCGGAAGTCGCTCAACGTGATGATGCCCGTGCGCACGGCCAAGTGGTCGCCGTCGCCGATTTGCAGCGTGGCGTTGCCGTAGCCGGGGCGTTGGTGCAGGCTCTGCGGCGCGTGATAGACGGTTTGCCCGTGGCTGGCAATCAGGTCAACGTCGGCGGGGCGGTGCCGCCACTGGCGCAGGCAGCCCAGCACCATGTCGGCGTGCAGGTGCCCAATCCACGGATTGAGCAACGTAAGCAACTCAAAATCAACTTGCTTCTTGGCAAAAACGGCGCGGATGGGTTCTTTCACGGTTTCGGTGTACGGCACCGTCTCGAAGGCCAGCAGTTCGGTTTTGGTCTGCGTGCCGCTGCCCGTAAACCGGCACAGGGCCACATCCAGCCCGTCCAAAGAGGTGCCCGACATCAATCCGACAATCACCCGCTCCGGCTTCCGGGCGATTTCGTAGAGTTTCGCGACATAAGGGTTCATGCCGGAAAGATAGGAAAGAAAAGTCGTCAGTAGTCAGTGGTTAGTCGTCAGTAGTGTTTTGGGCAAAAAATGCTCAAAATAGCTGCTTATGGGCGAAGGGCGTAAAACCCATCGCTACGAATTTTAAGCCTATATAGCCATTTGTCCGTAGCGGCAGGTTTTATACCCGCCTCCATCCGTTTTGAGCAATTTTCGCCCAAAACGCCTGTCTGCCGATAGGCGGGCTTTTCACTGACGACTGACGACTTGCCACTAACGACTTTTTTCACTCCACCACCTGCACACCGCGATTTTTCATGCTGCTGACCAATTGCGCATATTCCCGGTAGTCCGGGTACGCGAACGGATTGCTGCTCACGTACAGCAGTTTCAGCCGCGACAACTGCGCCACTTGCGGAGCGAGTTTTTTCATTTGGTTGGCCGACACGTCGAGTTCCTCTAAGTTGCGCATCTGGAAAATCACCGGCGGCACGGCGGCAAAGGCGTTTTCGCTGACGAACAGCAGCTTGGTTTTTCCCAGTTGTTGCATGGACTCGGGCAAGGTGGTGAGGCGGTTGCCGCGCAGATAGACTTCGGTCAGGTTGGTCAGGTTTCCGATGTTTTCGGGGATTTGCTCCAACTGATTGTACGAGAAGGCCAACACCTGCTGGCTTGGCAACTGGCACAGCACATCAGGAAACACCTTGAATTTGTTGTGGTACAAGTCAATGACTTTCAGGCTTTTGAAACGCCGAAACGAACGTGGCAAGGCTGACAACCGGTTGCCGTAGAAGCCCATCGTTTCGAGATTGCGTAGGCGGCAGAGCCGTTTGGGGAACGCCGTGAACCGGTTGTTGTTCAACACCACGCCCTGCAACGCCCGGTTGCGGCGTAATTGCCGGGGTACGTTGCCAAGGCCGCACGAGGCGAGGTTGAGGCTACGCAAATGTTCGTTGCGACTGAATCTTATCAGCCTGACATTCAAAGGATTACCACTGAGGTCGAGTCTTTCCAAGGCGGGCATTGCCGTGAGCCATGCGGGTACGGCACTGATGCGGTGCTTGGTGATGACAATGTGCTTGGCGTTGACGCAACGGGCGATTTCCGCCGGAATTTCCAGCCAGCCGTTGTTAATCCACTCGCCGCCACCGCTGCCCGCCCGCATCACAAGATTGCCGTCAACCGTATCTATCACGGGTTCCTTGCTTTTGAAAGTCAGGTCGCGGTTGACGAGTTCGATTTCCGTGATGGTGTCGGGCCGGTTGGTTTGGCGGATTTGCTCCAGCGTGGTGGCAAGTCCGCGAGGAGGCTCCTCCGTGTCAAGCGAGTCTTCCGACTGCGCACGGGCAAACGGCACAGCCAACGCCCACACGGCCAGCAGTGCCAAAAAACGAAAGGTTTTCATAAGCATATCAAAGTTGAAGGGTTTCCGAAAGATAAAACTAATACCTTAGTTATGAAACAGGTTCTTCGTTTTTTTTCGTAACCAAAGAATCTGGATATTTTGCAAAGACAGGCGTTTTGGGCAAAAAAGAACCAAAACACCGTATTCCCCTCACCCCCGGCCCCTCGTCGGACTGGCGTCACGCCTCGGCGTGATGCCTTTTTTGTTGACCAGCGTCCGCTGGTCGCGAGCGAAGCTCGCAAAAGAAGATGGCAACTTAAACAGAAGACAATGTTTTGAACAATTTTTGCTTAAAACGCCTGTCATATTTATGTCTCGGCAGGAGGTCTTCCTTTGCGAGCCGCTGGCTCGCGACCAGCGGACGCTGGTCAACAAAAAAGGCACCAATAGCGTTTTAAGCAAAAAATGCCCAAAACGCCCGCCGATTTTTTAGCAATTGCAGTGCGGTTGTTTTATTTTCAGCCCTGAACCGCCCTAACCAACATCACCCATGAAAAAAATCTTTACCGCTCTCCGACTGGGCGGACTGGCCGCCGTTACCGCAGGGCTTCTGCAAACCTGCACCCCCGACGACGAACGCCGCTTCCGCATCACCTTCGCCGACAGCCTCGGCAAAGAATCCTACGACGGCCGCCTGCTGCTGATACTGGCCCGCGACACCGCCAAGGGAGAACCGCGCAACCAAGTGGGCGACAGCCCGAACTGCCCGCAGATTTTCGGCATTGACGTGGACGGCTGGGTGTCTGGCGAACCGCGTTTCATTGACGGGGCCATTTTCGGCTACCCGCAGAAAAGCCTCACCGAAGTGCCTGAAGGCACGTATTTTGCGCAGGCGGTTTTGCATCGCTACGAGACGTTCAAGCTCAAAGACGGCCGCGTGCTGAAACTGCCGCCCGACCGGGGCGAAGGCCAGAACTGGCGCACCGCACCGGGCAATTTCTACAGCGTGCCGGTGAAAGTGACCGTCGGGCAGCGGGGCGAGATTGAACTGACCCTGACGCGCACCAATCCGCCGATTGTGCCGCCGAAAGACACCAAGTACGTCAAGCACGTACGCATCCAAAGCAAGCTGCTCAGCGAGTTCTGGGGGCGGCGGCCCATGTACTTGGGTGCCCACGTGCTGCTGCCCGAAGGCTTCGACACGCACCCGGAGGCCCGTTATCCGCTGTGCGTTTTCCACGGGCATTTTCCGGCCGACTTCGACGGCTTCCGCACCGAGCCGCCCGACCCGAAAATGGACACGACCGACTACATCGAGCGGTTCAAGATTTACGGCTACAAGAAACGGGTGCAGCAGGAAGCCTACGATTTTTACAAGACGTGGACTGGCCCCAACTTCCCCCGGATGCTGATTATCGAAATCCAGCACGCCAACCCGTATTACGACGACTCGTACGCCGTGAACTCCGCTAACCTCGGCCCCTACGGCGATGCGATTACCTACGAATTGATTCCGTACATTGAGCAGCAGTTCCGGGGCATCGGGCAAGGCTGGGCACGCTTCCTGTACGGCGGCTCCACGGGCGGCTGGGAGGCGTTGGCGGCGCAGGTGTTTTACCCCGACCAGTACGGCGGGTGCTTCGCCGCCTGCCCCGACCCGATTGACTTCCGGGCCTACACGACCGTGAATCTGTACAAGGACAAGAACGCCTACTACACCGAAGGGGCTTTCAAACGCGTACCCAAGCCCGGCCACCGCGACTATCTGGGCCACGTGAGCACCACCGTGGAGGCGATGAACCACGCCCGTCGGGCCGGACGGCTACCCGAAACGCATCTTCGACAAGACGACCGGCGAGATTGATTCAACAGTAGCCAACTACTGGCGCGACAACTACGACCTGACGCACATCATGCAACGCGACTGGGGCAAAATCGGGCCGAAACTGGAAGGGAAAATCAACATCTACTGCGGCGACATGGACAATTTCTACCTGAACAACGCCGTCTATTTGGCCGAGGATTTCCTGAAGACGAAAACCAAAAACATGCAGGCGGGCGGCGAAGTAACCTACGGCGACCGGGCCGAACACTGCTGGAACGGCGACCCCACGCAGCCGAACTACATTTCGCGGCTGCGCTACAACACCATGTACGTGCCCAAAATCCTGAAACTCATCGAGAAAAACGCCCCCAAAGGCGCGGATGTGAAAAGCTGGCGGTACTAACGTTCGTTTAACGTTTGGCGTTTGCCGTTTTAGACAAAAATTGCTCAAAACAGCAAGAAAAAAACAACCCCTTTCAAGTATGAAAAAGTGTTGTCTTGTTTGTATCGTTGTTCTGTTCGCCATTGCCAAAGGGCATGGCCAAAACTTGGGCAGGGACACCTTATACTTGTTCACCAGCCAAATCGAACGGCGGTTTGAAAAGGACAAATCCAATGAGCAGGCCGCCCCTTCTTTTGCTGCCACTTTTTTTTCGTTCATTGGCGACTGCCGGAACGCCCACACTTATTTTGACAAAGGGAACGATTTGCCCGGTAAGATGAACAGTGAAGACAGCCTCCGGTTTTTGCGGATGAAACCCGCCTCCGCCCGCAATTACATCATCGAGCGGAGCAAGACCGAGCAGGTCGTCATGATCAACGAGGCGCACCACGTGCCGCAACATCGTGTTTTCACACTGTCGTTGCTGCAAGCCATGTACGACAACGGCTTTCGGTATTTCGGTGCCGAAACCCTCTCTAACCTTGGAGGCATTCTCGACCCGAATCCGATGGATTCCTTGCGCAAACGCGGCTACCCGACCCTTGAAACGGGCTACTACACGGTAGAGCCGCAATACGGCGAATTGATCCGTGCGGCGGTCAAAATCGGGTTCAAGGTGTTCGCGTACGAGGCCTACAAGCCTGTTCCCAAGGAACGCGAAATAGGGCAGGCCCGCAACATCCAAAAAGTTTTGTTAGACGACCCCAAAGCAAGAATTCTCGTCCATTGCGGGTATGCGCACATCAACGAAGACTCCTTGGGCGGTGTCTGGGGCAAAGCCATGGCCGGGCGTTTCAGGGAGTTCACGGGCATCAATCCGCTGACCATCAACCAACAAACGCTGACCGAACGGAGCCGTCCGGAAATGGAAAACCCGTACTACCGGATGATGAGTCTGACGGAGCCGAGTGTGTTTCTGAACGAGAAAGGAGACGTGTTTGCCGGCTACAAAGGCGAAGACGGTGTGACTGCGTATGACATCCGGGTGGCACACCCAAGGACGAAATACGTAAACGGCCGCCCCGACTGGCTACAGATGAACGGCCAGCGAAAACCGCATTTTGTGTCACACAAAAGCCTGAACAAAATCGGCTACCCTTGCCTACAGCGGCGAAAACCCTGACATCGCCGTTCCGGCCGATGTAGTGGAAATCAAAGGCGAAAACGACCGAAAAGCTCTGTTGCTACGACCGGGTACGTACAGAATAATTGTGAAGAACACGGCGGGAAACAGTAGCGAGTCTGTCGAAACAGTGAAATGATGTTCGTTCAACATTTGCCGTTTTGGGCGTTTTTGCCTAAAACGCTGCTTGTTCAGAATCAGGATTTACAGGATTAACAGAAAAGGCAGGATGAAAAGACAAATTCTGTGCTTGTAACATTTTTCGTTCTGGACAATT
>JALOMD010000014.1 GCA_025455595.1 Cytophagales bacterium
TTCTCGTAACAAAGTCGGTCGTCAACGATTTCATCAATACGAACCAGCATGGCTTTTTTGCCCCAATTTACACATTAACTTGAAACCCGAATTGAGCCTCCGCCTATTTGATTTACCTGCCCCTCGTCATTGCACTGACTTGGTACGTGGCGCATGTGTTGTTCAAAAACAGCAAGGTGTTCATGCTCGACATTTTCCATAACAAGTCTGAAATCGCTTTGTCCACGAACAAGCTTTTTGAGGTCGGTTTTTATCTGTTGAACATGGGTTTTGCATTGAAAATCATGCAAATATCAAGCGATGTCGCCAGCAGGCAGGTCATGTTGGAGATATTGAGCAGCAAAATCGGCGGATTTAGCATTTACCTCGGCGTGATGTTGTTCCTGAATCTCTATCTGTTTTTCCGTGGCAGGCGGATTTCCAAAGAAAGGGCCAGGCAAAACGGCGGTTTCACACCCCCGGCCGATTTGCAAATGCAGTCTTGATCAACAACAGAAATGGATACCGAATCCAAAGCAAAAGCAGGCTCGCAAACCTGCTTTTGCTTTATGAATAAATATGAAAAACTGTAAATTTCAGAGGAAAGACAGAAAGAAGTCAGACTTTAAATTGAGAATCCGTGACAGTTGGGTTCGGAATTAGCTTCGCTGAATGGGTATTGGCTACTTTCGAATAGTGAGGCTCTATAGACAACAGGCGTTTTGGGCATTTCCACCGATTGCGGGATTTGTCGATTTTTTGCCCAAAACGCTTTTGCTTGCTTTCAGTTGCCTCCTTGGATTTTGTAATCAGAAAGCTGGCCGATGCCCGTACGGGCGGCGTACTCATCGGGTATTATGCGTAGTGTGCTCACGCGGCTTTTTCGGTTTTGGAGGCCAGATAGTCGTCCACTTCCTTGTCGAGTTTGCGGATGTCCTGCCGCACCATTTCCAGCAACCGGTCTTGTTTGCCCTCCATCGAGCGGCGGTCTTCCTCGGAAAATTCGGACAAGTCCTTTTCGGCCAGTTGTTGCATCAGCTGGCTGTGCTGCCGTTTTTCTTCGTGGGTCATCTGATCCCAGTTCAAAAAGCCGTGTTCGATTGTCTGCCACAAGGTCATAACGGTTACGGGTTTTTATAAAACGAGTTGTTTGAAAATATGGCGTAAGCAGGGCTGTCAGCCCGCCTGTTTTTCTCTGATTTTGTGCAACACCTCCGAAAGTTCGTCGAGGAGCTGGCCGGTTTGCCGCTGCTTTTCTCCTTCGGAGCCGGTGTAAAACCTTTCGTTCAGTTTCAGGGCGGCCTCGATTCGGAACTTCCGGAAAAGCAATTGTTCGAGTGTTTCTTCTTCCGTCGGGGGGGAGTCTGTTACGAATCTGCAATTCACAGGCGCGGTGAATAAAAATGCCTGTAACCGCCAGTGAGCGTTTTAAGCAAAAATCGCCTAAAACGCCTTTCCGTACAGACGAGCGAGAACGCGTCTTGGGCAATTTTTATCAAATTTGATTTTCTGCGTCTATTCTGCCTATGGAAAGCTTCTCTGACCTCCGGGTTCAAACTTCTGACCTGAATCAATTCTCAATCACCACCACCAAGTATTTGGATACGCTCCAAAACTTCTGTTTGTCCACGATTTTCAGCAGCGAACGTCCGTCGGTTTTGACGAAATTCGGTTTTGACGAAATAGTACGAGTCGGTGGGGTGGGAGGTGGCCAGCCGCTGGCGTTTGGTTATGCCGAGGTCAACTTCCTCGGTGGCGGAGATACTTACAGGCTTGAAATCCTCGTCATTGAGTTCGTTGCTCAGAATCGCCTTGTTGCCGGGTTTCACTACGCCTCTCTGGGCCAGTTCCTGCCGCGTGCCGAACGTCACAAACCCCGTGTTCAGTTCCTCTTCTTTTGCCCGCACGGTTTCTTTCGTATTGGCCAGTGCCACTTCGGTCTCGTTGATTTTCTGGCGGACATTGGCAATCACCGAGTCGCGGCGACCGATTTCGCTACTGTACTCTTTTTGCATTTTTTCAATCGTGGCCAGCAAGGTCTGGATTTGTTTTTCTTTTTCCTCTACCTGTTGGTTTTTCTGGGCAATCATGGTCTTGAGACTGTTGTTGATCGTGCCGGATTCCTGTACTTTTTTCTCCAGCTTGGCAATCATCTCGTTGTTTTGTTGCACGTAATCGCCGATTTCGGTGATCATCAGGTCAATCTCGCCGGGTTTTTTGATGAGTTCGCGCAGGTTCACGCCGTCCATCACTTCCACGTGTTCGGATATTTTCATCAGGTTGCTGTCTATCTTGCTGATAGACGCGGTGATTTCCTCCACTTCTTTTTCTTGTGCGCGGAGTTGTTCCTGCAAGGAGGCGTTTTGGGCGTTCAGTTTCTTGTAGTCGTCCGATTCCTTCACTGTGGTGCAGGCCGCAACGAACAACAGGCCAAAGGCCGTTAGAATGATGTATTTCATAGATGGCAAGCAGGGCTGGGCTTTAGGTGAAAAAGTTACAGAAACCCGGCGATGGAACAGAAACAGAACCGAAAGAAAGCACTTTTTCTCGAAAAGGGCAACAGAAGTCGTGGGTTGTCAGTGGTAAGTCGTAAGTGGCAAGTCGTAGGTAAGTGGCAAGTCGTAGGTAAAACGGACGGATGCCGAGCTGTTTCAAGCAATTTTTGCCTAAAACGGCATTCTGAAGTACGATTTGCGAGTTACGAAGTACGAATCTAATTCAGAAACGTCGGTTCGGTGAAGCCAATGGGCAAATCTTGGCGAAAAATCCTTGCGCCCTTGCGGTTCGTTTTTCCACCGCCAAGACGCAAGGACGCAAAGAAAAACGGGATTCCGGTTGCCCAACCTGCTTCAGAGCGAAAGTCCTAATGCTTGTTTACAAATAGTTTTATCTATCCCGACAGGTCGGGACGCCTGACAACCGTTTGATAATCAATCTATTAAACTGATTGACCAAAGACTAACCACTAATGACCAAGTACTTATCGGTATTAGATTTCGCATTCCCGATTCCAAATGGGTCTGACTGCTAACGACTTTGTACTTAAGTGCTTGGCCATTAGTAGTTAGCCTTTGGCAAAACAATATAATATGCTTGATCTCAACAACTTACAAGGCGTTTCAAGCAAAAAACAGGTAAAACTATTTGTGACCAAGCACTTACCACTTACCACTTTACTATCGTTTATTTCCCGACATGTAGTTGGCCCGCAGCTTCACTACCGTGTCCAGCCCGTATTTTTGGTGACGTTCGATGACCACCACCCGGACGGGGATTTCCTCAATCACTTTGTCGGGGCGGACGGTGAAGCCGAACTCAACGGTGCGCACCTCACCGGGGTTCACGTGGGCCAGCACGTAAGCCGGGCGGTCGAGGGGTTTGGCGAAATCGGGCAGGAAGAAGTCGAGGCGCGTGTCGGCGGCGGGGCCTTGTCCTTTGTTTTGCAGAATCAACTTCAGTTTCACCGGCACTGCGGTGGTGCTGAGGGGCGGCTCGGTGTCAAGCCGGTAGGCGGTGATTTGCAACTTGGGGGCCTTGAATTCCTCGGTGATTACGTTCAGTTCGATTTCGTCGGGGTCGTATTCAAATTCCTCGCGTATCTGGACGGTCACCGTGGCGATGCCAGCCGCCAGGTCGAGGCTGCCTTCGAGGGGCACGGTCACGTTTTGCTGGGCACCCGGCCGCAGCGAGTCAAGTCGCACAACGGTGGGATACACCACGCCTTTCACTTCGTTGGCATTGGCGGTTTCTGCACTGATGAACAGGTTTTGCGACGGCCCTTTGCCGTTGTTCTTGATGGTGAAGCTGATGGTTGCCTTTTCCCAAGCTTCCAGCAGTTGGTTGCTGTTTTCGTCGCGGTACTGGATGTTGCTGTACGCCATGCTCGGCCTGCCGGCTGGCCGTTCGCGTCCCACGGTCACCTGAACGTCGTCCACCTGTTGGGTTACGGTCTGGGCCGTCAACGGTGCGGCGGCGAGCAGCCAGAAAAACGGCAAAATTTGCCTGAAACGTATTTTGGTTTTGTTCATGTGCCTGCGTGAAAAAACAACGGGGCTGCGGTGCGACTTTCGCATTTTGTTTCTGTAGTGTATGTGTTTGATTGGTTTGTTTTCTGTGAATGTTCACAGGTTTTCAATGGAATGATGCCAATGTCGTTTTGAGTAAAAATTGCCTAAAACGCTTCTGTGATCCGTGGACAAGAAATCCTGTCGGATTTGGCTTCGCCGAACTATCGTTTCGCACCACGCTGTGCGTGGCAGGCAGGCTAAAGCATGTGTTACAGAAACCGTTTTGGGCAAAAATCGCTCAAAACGTCAGTCAGAGCTGTGATTTTACAGTGATTTTTGTGATTGACATGAATGTGTGATTAATCAAGTCAATCCTTTAATCCTACAAATCATGGTTCAGACAATTTGGGTGTTCCCGCCTGTTGCGGGATTTGTCATTTTTTGCTTAAAACGCCTCTGCGTGTCGGTTCCACCGGGCGACGCCCAGTGCTGGTGTATTACGCCCCTTCGGGGCTGAATGCGTTTTGGGCAAAATTTGCCCAAAACGCATTCTAAATTCATAATTCTGAATTCTCAATTGAAATCGTACTTCTTATTGCACCACTACTTTCTTGCGATAGACCGACTGGCCGTTTTTGCCGCTCACTTGCATTTGACAAACGTACACGCCGGACGGCACCCGGCTGCCGTCCGTGCCGCGACCGTCCCAAGTGACCTCGTGCAGGCCGTCTTCGAAAGTGCCCTCGGCCAGTGTGGCCACTCGCACGCCGGTAACGGAATAAACGTCAACCCGCACTTGGTACGGCCCGCCGTTTTCCGCCAAGGCAAACGGTACCGTGGTGGATTTGCTGAACGGGTTCGGGTAGATTTGGCCCAGCGAGCCGAACTCCGGCTTCATGTTCTCGCGGATGTACTCCGGCGAGCCGTAGTAGAGCCGGAACAACGCCGACTTGTCGAGCCAGAAGCGGTATTCGGAGAGCCGCGTCAAGTCTATGGCGCGGTTTTGCTGCACGTCGAACAGCATCCACTGCTTCCCGCTGGCGGCGGGCAGTTTGGCCAGCCAAGACAACACCACCTGCTGCGCGGGCAGCCCCGAACCCACCGTAAACTCCCACGTGTAGCTGTCTTGCGTCGGCACCATGTCTTTCGAGAAATACCGCGCGAAGCTTTCCGGGTGGTCGAAACGGATGTCGAGGTGTTGCGGCAGGCGTGGCAACGCTACCCGGTCGAACGGGTCTTTGCCGACGGTGGCGTTGGGGTGCATGCCTGCACCGGCCAAGTCGTAAGTGGTTTCGCGGGCCTGCAAGCCGAAGTTCACCTCCCAAGCGGCCCCTTTTGTGAACGTAGCCCGGAATTCGCGGGTAACGCGGCCACCGTTGGCTGATTTTTGCTTGGTGGTGGGTATCACAATGCGCACGTCGCTCTCTACATTCACGAAACCGCCCCGGAAACGCGGCATTACGTCGCTGCCTTTGTATGCACCTTCGTAGGTGATGAATTCGGCCGTGCTGTCCAACGCCGGGTTGGCTTTCAACACGTCTTCCCACCGGACGTTGAAGTCATACGGGTTGCCGATCTGGTTCCAGCCCGGACTCAGTGCAATCGCGTACGGGTTGTTGCGGTTGCTGCGCACCACGCCGCCTTTGCCCGTGTCAAGGGTGTCGGCGGCCGCTTGGTTGCGGGTGATGAACCAGTAGCCTTCGCCGGGCAGGATGTTCGACAGGCCGCGCTGGAACTCCTCGGATTCTTGGTTGGCGGCATTGAAGTGGAACAGCCGCCAGCGGCGCGTGTCGTACAGCCCGAAGTCGTCCACAAAAACCTCGCTGATGCCGCTCTTTTCCAACTCAAGCGGCACAGATACGATTTGGTAATCAGTGACGTTGCTGCCTGCCCGCAGGTTGGGTACTTTTTTGCCACGGATGTGGTCGTGGTAGGCGTATTGCACAAGACTACGCACGGGACTGACGTTCAGCGACGGGTCAAAGGCGAGTTCAAAGTAATACTCGACACCCAACGGGTCGGCGTTCATGGTATCGCGGCTGACGGTGGCCGTGTAAGCCAATCCCTGCAAGGCAAGGGTTTCTTCTATCCACTGAGCCGATGCGGGTTTGGTGATGCCCCGGTAGTAGAACTTGGCCGCCAGCCCCGGCAGCCGCTGGCTGATTTGGGCCTGCACTTGGATGAGTCGCAGGGTGTCGGCTATCATCAGGTCGCGTGGCGGCACGGCAAGCTCCACCGGCGGGGCGTTCTCGATCACGAAACTCCACTCGGTGGGGTCGCCAATGCCCGCAAAGGCGTTGCCCGCCCGGTCGGTCACGGCTCCGGCATCCATGAGCACCGAAACCCGCGCCAAGAACGGGAACGGCGCAGTGGGCCGAATCACCAACTGGCTGTCCGCCACGCTGATGATTGGGTCGGTCACGTCAAGTTCCAGCGGTTGGTCGTCAATGCGCAGGACGACTTTGCCGCGTCCTTTCTGGATGCGTTCGTCGAACCTGACGCGTAGCACGGTATTGTTGTCCACATTCCGGCGGCCGGTGGCCGGGTCAAAGGCATTGGCGACAAACAGCTTCGGCGGAATGTTGTCAATGAACGCACCCACTTTGAAACGCCAAGTGGTGAGGTCGGAGATATTCGCGGTTGGGTTGTTTGAAAAATCAGTGATGCCCCGGCCTTGAATCTGCACCGAAATCCAGTCGTTGGTCAGCGGCAAATCCGTGCTCGGGTTTATCTCCAGCGTGTTGCCATAGACCCTGACGCGTGGGTCGTTCAGCGGTATTGACTGGGGGGCGATGTCCGAGCCGAGGATGGTTACCTGCGCCGTACCGTCGGCAATCCGGATCGGCTCGTTGAACGTGAGCATCAGGTTGGTGTTGCGCGGCACGCCTTCGCTGTTTTGCAACGGGTAATAGGCCACCACGCGAGGCGGCTCACGGTCTTCGATGCTGAACCGCCACGGGTTGTTTTCGGTGAACCCGGCGAAACTGTTGTCTGCCAAATCTACGAAAACGCTGCTCGGCATAGTTACTTCCACTGAGGCTCCCGGTGCGAAGCCTGCTGACAAATTGATGAAGACGCGTGCGGCATTGGCGGGGTCAATGACCACGCTGGACGAAGTGACCTCAATGACAGTGGGGGCACCGTTCTGCCGGATGGTGATGGCACCTTCGTATTTTTTCACTGGCTTGCTGAAAGTTATCACCAAGCGGCTGGTATTGGCTCTTGCCACCGTGTTCTGATCCGGCTCCAGCGTGCCGACCACCGGTGCGGTGCGGTCGGTTTGCTCGGCTGTGCTGAAGTTCCAGTCGTCCGGGTCGGGTATGCCACGCTTGCCGTCGTACACAAACCGGTTGCCTGCCAAATCGGTGAAGGCTCCGGGCGGGACGATGATGTTCACGTTGGCACCGGATGCCAAGTCGAACGTCGGGTTGATTACCACCAAGTTGCCGGAAACGGTCACGGCCGGGTCGTTCACGTTGATGGGTCGTGGCTGGTTGTTGTTGTTGATGATGATTTCGCCCGTCCCTTTCCGCACGGTTTCCGAGAACAGAATCTTGAGATTGCTGCTCACCGGTACGTTCGAGGCACCGTCGCGCGGGTCGAGTACGCGTACTTGCGGTGGAATCGTATCCGACGGATCGGCGGTCAGGAAGTTCCACTGTTGGTCGTTCAGGAAACCGGTAAAACGGTTGCCCACGCTGTCCACAATGGCATCGGCACTGATTTGCACCGAAAGGTTGGTGTTGGGCGGCAGTCGGTTGGGCGGCGTAATGGTGAGCTGGTACACACCCGTTTGCAGGTTGTTCTCAAACCGCAGCCAACGTTGTGCCTGTGCGGGATCTCGCAAATCTGCGTTTTGGCTACCCACGGCAATAGTGCCACGCTGAGTCCCAAATACCGGCTCGTTGAACGTAATCACTAATGAAGTGTTCAGCGGTACGTCAACTGCCTCGTCGCGCGGCGAAAGATTCGCTACCTGCGGCGAGTCGAGGTCGGGCGGAGGAACGGTACGGAACCCCCACCGTTTGTCAGTCGCGTCCGGGTTCACACCCGCGTACGGATTACCCGATTCGTCGGTAAACGTGCCCGCCGGGATTTGCACCAGAATGTCGCTGCGGAACGGCAATCCGTTCGGTGGAAGGATTTGCACCGTCCGTCCGTTGTTCACGATTCGCACCACGTCGCTGTTGGAAACCTCAAGGGGCCGGGAACTGCTGCCTTCATTAAGGATAATCAAGCCGTTGCTACTCGCACGCACCGGTTCGTTGAAATCAATGCTCAGAATTGTGTCCACTTTTATGAACGTGCTTCCGTTGCGCGGCCTGAACGTTACGGCACGGGGCGGGTTCACGTCGGCAATGCTGAAACTCCAGTCGGTGGTACGCCGGAAACCGGCAAACCGGTTGCCCGCCAAGTCGGCAAACGCGCTGTCGATCAAGATGTAAACGCGGTCTTCGGAGTTGAACGGGCGGGTCGGAACCACATACCGTGTACGGCCCGCCACGGCTGAACGCGTGTTGGTTGCCAACACACTGTCACGCACGACACCGTTTACATAGATGAAAAGGCGTTTGCCGGGCACCGGGTCAACAGCTTCGCTGAACGTGATTTCCAACGGCGTGTCTGGAGCCACGTTGGTCGCACCGGTTGACGGACGAGTGGCGGTAACACGTGGTGGAATCACGTCTTGCACGCTGAACTCCCACTCGTTAACGCCAATGCCGAAGAACGGGTTGCCGTTCAAATCCTCGAACGAACCGGCATCCGCAGTCACGTACAGGTTGCTACCCGACGGCAACAAAATGCGCGGCGTGATTTGTACCACGCGCAGGTTGTCGTTTGTCACTTTCACCCGTTCGGTGTCCCGCACGTCAATCGTCAGCAGCGGCTCCGGGGAGCCGGTTCGGAAAATGCGTATGAATCCGGTGGCCGTCCGCACGGGCTTGTCGAACGTGATGGACAACACCTTGTCCTGCGGCACGCGGTTGCTGCCGGGAGCCGGGTCAAACGTCCGCACAATTGGGTTGGTTACATCGGCAATCGTAAAGTTCCACGCATCCAAGTCAGTGAGGCCGAAGGGATTGCCCTCCAAGTCGGTGAAGGCTCCGTTGGCGATGGTGACAGTGATGCGTGCTCCTGAGGGCAGTGCCGACCTTGGTTTGATGAATACTGTGGAGGCCCCTTCTGTGAAACGCACTACGTCGGTGTCGGTGTTCACCCTGTAAGACAATCCTTGTCCATTAAAAGAAAGAGTGATGCGTTTGTCATCGCCAACCCCTCTTCTCATTGGCTCCGAGAAATTGATAATCAACTCTGCGGTGGGCGGTATGTTGGTTGCCTCGTCGTCCGGGTAGCGGCTTACGATTTCAGGAAACTGAATGTCTGCAACAGTGAACCGCCAGCTGTCTGCTTCTTGCAGGCCGGCAAACGGGTTTCCCGCCAAGTCGGCGAAAACGTTGTCGAACATGATGACACTCACCGTAGTGCCAGAAGTGAACGGCTGGTGCTGGATTGTTACTTGCGATACTTCGCGGCCCGCCTCGGTGATGGTGGATATCCGTACCGAGTCGCTGGTTACGTTCACGAATTGCGGTTGCCCACCCGCTTGGGCCAGAATGATACGTCCGGTGAGTTTTTGAACTTTTTCGCTGAACACCATGACGAGCGGAGCCGTGATTGGTACCGAAGTCTGGTTGTTAGTCGGTGTCAGGCGTTGCACCGTGGGCGGGATGATGTCGGCGGCCCGGAAACTCCACCCAATCACTGCCGCGAGACGATTGCCTGACCGGTCTTGCAAAGCCGTAGCCGGAATCTGTACCGATACGGTAGCTTCCGAGTCAAAGTTCCGGGCGGGCGTGATGCGTACCGTGCTGCCGCTGATGCGCACACGCGGGTCGTTCATGGCAATCTGCTCGCGGGCACCGGTGCTTTGTGCAATGGTGATACTGTCTGTAGCCGCGCCGATCACCACCGGCTCGTTGAAGGCAAGCACCAGTTCGGCATCTACGGGAACGCCAGTGGCTCCGTTGGCCGGCAACTGCGAAGCCAGTTGCGGCGGCAGCACATCGGCAATGGTGAAGTTCCAGGTGGTAGGGCTGCTGATGCCCGGAAACGCGTTGGCATTGCTGCTCAAGTCCACGAACACGCCCGGCGGCATGGTTACGAAAACAGCGGCTTCCGATGGAAAGGTCGTGAATAGTGCCGAGAACGGGTCGATTGTCACGGTTTCTTGGTCGGCACCGATGGTTACCGCCGCGCTGGTCACCGGAATCGGCGGACGAGCCTGGCCGTTGACGGTAATCGTGATGTTGCCCGTATTCTTGCGCACTGGCTTGCTGAACACCATGACCAGCTGTCGGTTTACGGGTACGTTGGTTGAGTCGTCGGTGGGAGAGTAGCGAGTCACGAACGGTATGTCAATGTCCACCACCTTGAATGTCCACCGGAATTCGGCGGCCAAAGGATTGTCCGCCAAATCGGTAAATGCCCCGGCTGGTATCGTTACGTTCACGGTTGCGTTCGAAGCAAAGGCACCGGGCACGATGGTTACTGTATTGCCGGTGATGCGGATGCGTTGGGTATCTGTAAGGGGTATGCTCACGGCATTGCCTTGGCTCGGCTGGATACTGATGCTGCCGAGGCCGCGTCGCACCGGTTCGCTGAACGTTAGGGTCAGGTTGGTATTGATGGGTGCGTCGGGCGGTGTCTTGGGCGAATGGTCGGTAATGGTGGGTGCAATGTAGTCTTCAATTGTGAAGTTCCAGCCCGTGTTGTTGGTGATTCCCGCGAAAGGGTTGCCTGCCAAGTCCCGGTACGCACCCGCCGGAATCTGGACATATACCGCCGCGCTGGAAGGCCACAGCTCCGGCAATGTGATGGTTACGGTGTTGCGGTTGCCCGTCAGCTGAAGGCTTGCCACGGAAAACACGTAACGTTGCACTTGGTTGATGAAAATGCGGACGCTGTCCTGGATGGCATTTACCTGCTCGCTGAAAGCAAAAGTAAGCGGACTGTTTCGCGGCACACCGGTCGCATTGTCGAGAGGTGTGCGTGACGCGATGGTAGGCGGCAGCACGTCAGCCACCACGAACGACCATTGGTATCCGACCG
This sequence comes from Cytophagales bacterium, assembly GCA_025455595.1. Lineage (GTDB taxonomy): Bacteria > Bacteroidota > Bacteroidia > Cytophagales > 172606-1 > Xanthocytophaga. Next base: position 11,097 of record JALOMD010000014.1, read on the forward strand.
AAAGGTTGCCTGCCCGGTCTATGAAGCCTCCCGCCGGAATCGAAACCGTCACGGTCGCGCCAGACGGCAGCGATTGCGGCAACCGGATGGAAACGGCATCGGTGCCCACAACGCCCACCGCAGCACTACTGATGGCAATGTTTTGCTGATTCCCTCCGGCAGGTGTAACGATGATGTTGCCGGCGTTTTTCAGGATTTCTTTGTTAAACGTCACCAAAAGCGTAACCGTCGGCGACACGTTTGTTTCGTTGGAGGCCGGACTGGTCGAAACTACGCGCGGAACCACAATGTCAGCCACGGTGAACGTCCAGTCGCTTACGCCTTCATAAGGGTTGGCGGCGGCCGTGGTGTCAGCGAAAGCACCCGGCGGGATGATGACCGTAACCGAACCTGCCGTGAAATCGGTGTTGGGCAGCGTCACGGTTCTTAGGTCGGGCGAAATCACGATGTTCGGGTTGGGTACGGTGATGTTGCTTTGCTGCGAGATGAAGATGGAACCGCTGCCCTGCCGCACGGGTTTGCTGAACCTGATGCTGAGGGCGGTGTTTGGCGGCACATTGACCGCGCCTTTGGCCGGGGTGAACTGCTCGGCTTGCGGAGCCACGTTGTCAATGGCGGTGAAACGCCAAGCCGTGTCGCTGGCCAGACCTGCGTACGCATTGCCCGACCGGTCGGTAATCAACCCTCCGGGAATCAGTACGAAAACCCGCTGCCCGGATGCAAAGGCAAACGTACGGTTGAAGCGTATCGTCGTACTGTCAGTGCTGAACGTGGCCGCACCAATGTCGATTTGTTCCACTTGCCCGCCCGTGTTCACAGTGACAGTGCCGCTGGCGGCTCGCCGAACGGGTTCGCTGAATGTCAATTCCAGTTCGCGGGTCAGGGGCACGTTGCGTTCGTCCCGGTCGGGTGAGTAGGTGCGCACGGTCGGCGGCGTGATGTCACCCGTGCGGAAGGCCCACACGGTTGGGTCGCTAATGCCCGCATACGGCAGGCTGCTCAAGTCGGTGAACGCCGTGTTCTCAATCAGTATGTGAATGTTTTCCTCGGAAGGCAGGGCACCCGGCAAAGTGTAGGTGACGCTGGCACTCGAAAGTCCGGTGCCTTGGCTCGCGTTCAGGGCAAAGATTACGCTTGAGTTGCTGGTACGGCGCACCAAAATGCGGCCTGCCCCCGCCCGCACGGGCTCCGAGAAGTTGAGCGTCAGCGTTGTATTCACGGGTACGTTTGTCGCATCATTGGCAGGCAGGAAGGTGAGCAGGCTGGGCGGAATGATGTCGTTCACCGTGAACCGCCACGGATTCGAGTTGTCAATGCCAGCAAACCGGTTCCCGTTGGCCAAGTCCACAAAAACGCCGTTGTCCATTGTGACCGAAACCACCCCGCCCGACGGAAGGCCGTTTGGGAAGAACGTGCTTAGTTGCACATCCACGGTTCGCCGGTCAAGGCGGATGAATACGTTTGCGTCGGTCACTGGAATCACCACCGGATTGGCTACGCCGCTCACTTGAATGCGGATGTTGCCGCCGCCCTTCTGAATGTCCTTGTTGAAAGCAAAGGTCAGGTTGGTGTTGGCGGGCTGGTTCACCGCATCGCGGGCCGGCGTGTAGGTAGTGATGAAAGGTGCGTTCAGGTCAAGCGTGGTGAACACCCAGGTGGTCGAACTGCTGATGCCGGGGAACGGATTGCCTGATAAATCGGCAAATGCGGCGTTGTCAATCAAAACGTGCACATTCGTGGCGGTGGGCAAGTTGCCGCGCAGTCTCACGGTAGCCGTGCGTCCGTCCACTTGTACCAATGTCTCGGTCACGGAGATGGTTTGAATGTCCACTCCATTGTCGCCGCGCAGCCTGATGTTGCCCGCCGTGCCTTTACGGATGTTTTCGCTGAAAACGATGGTCAGGTTGGTATTCAGCGGCACGCCGGACGCACCGTTCGGTGGCGTGAAACTGGATATTTGCGGAATATCAATGTCAGCAGTGGTGAAACGCCACGTTTGGTCGCTGATGATGCCGTCAAAGGCGTTGCCCGCCGTGTCAACGAAAGTGTTTGGAAACACCAGCACATACAGCGTGTCGTTCGACAGGAACGGTGGGTGAGGAATAGTGGCTGTGTTGCCCGCAACAGAAATGTTGGCGAGGTCAACGGGCGGAAGGGTGCCGCGCCGCGAGAAAATCAATGCCTGCCCCGCCGTGCCTTTCCGAATGGGTTCGCTGAACGCGATGGTTAGCGGGGCATTCACGGCCACGTTTTGTTGCCCGTTCGTCGGGTTCAGGCTGGCAATGGTCGGTTTCTGGGTGTCACGCACTTGGAAACGCCACTGCGTCGGTGCAGAGATGCCGTCGTAGAAATTGCCGGAATTGTCCGAAAACGCCCCGGCTTCGATGTTTACATAAACCGTCACGCCAGCTATTGGCAGCGGATTGTTCAGGATGGTGACTGTGGAACCGGTGACAATCACCTTGGCGGTGTTGTTGGCGGCAATGGTTTCCAGCAGTGTAGGTGTAGGCGTGCCCGCTTGGTAAATCAGGATTCGGTTGTTGGATCCGCTTCCCGCCCGTACCGGCTTGCTGAACGTCATTACCAGATTGGTGGTAGAAAACACGTCAGCAGCCCCGTTGGCGGGCGAAAGTTGCGTTACAGTGGGCTTCACGTCGTCCAGTACCGTGAAATTCCAATCGGCGGGGTTGGCGAGACCCGTGAACGGATTGCCCGCCAGATCGGCGAACGTGCCGAACGGAATCTGTACGAACACCTCGGCTCCCGGTGCAAAGCCGCCGGATTTGATGGCCGCATAGTTGATGGTCACTGTGTCGCCTGTGATGATTACGTTGGCATTGGCAACCGGCACACGCGTCGGAACGTTGTTTTCCCAAACCAAGATGTCGCCAATGCCCTTGCGCACCCGTTCGTTGAATACGGACCGCAGGCTGCGGTTGCGCGGTACGTTGGTCGCGTTGTCGGCGGGGTCAAAGCTGTTGGCTACCAACGCGGGCGGCTGCGTATCGGCCACGCCGAACGACCACGCCCCGGCCGTAAATCCGGCAAAGGGATTGCCCGACGAGTCGGTGAAAATGCCCGAAGGCATGGTCACTGAAACCGTGGCCCCCGAGGCCAGTGGTTGCGGCAGCGTGACGGAAACGACGGTTCCGTTCACAACCACGCGGCCGTCAGTCACGTCAATCACAATCGGCGGATTGCCCGATCCCTGCGAAAGCGTAATGTTGCCTGTTCCCTTGCGCACCGGCTCGCTGAACGTAAGCACCAAACTGGTAAAAGACGGTATGTTGGTGCTGCCGTTGGGTGGCAGTTGCGTCTGGACGGTGGGCGGCGTATTGTCAAGCGTACGGAAATTCCAGCGGGTAGGGTCTGTGATTCCCGCAAACGGGTTGCCTGCGTCGTCGGCAAACGAGTTGGGTATTACCAATACGTACACATCCGCCCCGGCAGGCAACGGCTGTGGCAATGTCACAGTGACCACGTTGCCGCCCGCCCCGCTGATGACTACGTTAGAACCGCTGACCGGGATGGGAGACAACGGAACGCCACCCGCTATCACCAGCAATGAGCCGCCCGGCAGTTTGTTCACCCGTTCGTTGAACACCAGCACCAAGCGGGCATCGAGCGGTACGTTAGTAGTGTCGTCACGGGGTTGGAGGCGCGTCACCCTTGGTGGTTCGGTGTCATTCAGGGTGTTGAAATGCCACGTGTTGGTGTCGCTGACGGCAATGCCTTCGTAAGGGTTCTCGGACAAGTCCACGAACGAACCGGGCGTGATTTGCACCGATATCCGCGTGTTTAGCGGCAACGGAGTCGGCGGGACGATGGTCACGATGCTGTCGGCAACGGTAACCGCTGCGTTAGACACCGCAATGCCTTGGGAGATGCCGTTCTTGCGGATGGTGATGGTGCCGACGGCTTTTTTCACTTTTTCGTTGAAAACAAGTCGCAGGCGGGCGTTGGGGAGCACCCCAGTTGCCCCGGTAGCAGGCTCGTATTCGTTGACAACGGGCGGCTCCACGTCGGCAGTGGTGAAACGCCACGGCAGAGACGTGTTGGCCGGCGACGGATTGCCCGCCAGGTCTTGGAACAAGCCCGGCACCAGTACTACGCTTATCCGGCCTAACGAAGGCAGATCGACGGGCGGGTCAATGGTAACCACACTGTCGGACGTGATGACGACCCGCGCATCGGTGACGGGAATGCTTGCGAATGTTGCCGCACCGTTGAGGATGGTAATGTTTCCCGTGCCTTTTTGGATTTTTTCGCTGAAACGCAGCGTCAGCGTGGTCGTCACCGGCTGTCCGGTAGCTCCGTTGGCCGGTACATAACTGCCCGGTATGATGGCGGGCGGTATGGCATCAACGGCGGTGAAGTTCCACGGCAAAGAAGTGTTTCCGGCAAAACGGTTGCCTGACAAATCCTCGAACGTATTCGCTGCCATGGTGACGCTGATACGGCCCAACGACGGAAAATCAGCAGTGGGATTGATGGTGACGATGCTGTCACCCGCGCATCGCCTACCGGAATCGTCTCGAAGGGTGTTCCGTTGGCTGTCACCACGATGTTGCCCGTGCCTTTGCGCACTTTTTCGGTAAACCGGAAAACCAAGTTGGCCGCCACCGGAACGTTTACCGCATTGTTGGCCGGGCTGTAGCTGCCCGGGATGATGGCGGGCGGCGTGTTGTCAACCGTAAACGACCAGTCGCTGCTGTTGCCCGCATAGGTGTTGCCCGCCAAATCGCGGAAAGTGCCCGCTTGCAGGTTTACCGTGATGCCGCCCGGCGGCAAGTCGGCGGGCGGGTCAATGGTGACAATGCTGTCGGAGATGACAATGACCCCGGCCGGGGCGGTT
>JALOMD010000463.1 GCA_025455595.1 Cytophagales bacterium
GATGGCAACTGTCTGACCGCGAAGCTGGTCAGCCGGCCTCTGGCCGGTAATGATTAAGTTCAAATAGTATCTTTTAGAAAGGCACAACCTACCTGTCTTATACAGCGGCCAGAGGCCGCCCGGCCTACTTTGTGGCCGGACAGTTGCCATCCCGACTCGTCGGGACGGCTGGGTTGCCAGTCTGTGTGCCACAGGCTTCGGCGGGAAGGGGTTTTGACCTTATGAAAGATACTATTTACGCACAGCGTGGGGGTAAATTCAGTCACCTATTCCTCTTTCAAAATATAGCCGATGCCGTAGTGGGTGTGAATCAGCTTTTGGTCAAAGTCCTTGTCTATTTTCCGGCGCAGGTAGCTCACGTACACTTCCACCACGTTGGTGCCGGTGTCAAAGTCAATGTCCCAGACCTTTTCGGCAATTTCTGTTTTGGAAATCACCCGCCCCCGGTTGCGAATCAGAAATTCCAGCAAGGTGAATTCTTTTACAGTCAGTTCAATCAATTTGTCGCCGCGCTGCACGGTTTTGGTGTCTAAATTCATCGTGATGTCGGCAAACTGTAGCGTCTGGGCTTGAAACGGGAACGGCGTTTCGCGTTTGGTAAGGTTGCGCACCCGCGACAGCAGTTCCGCAAACTCGAAGGGCTTGGACAGGTACTGGTCGGCACCGGAATCGAAACTGGCGATGCGGTCTTTGCTCGAATCCAGTGCGGTGAGCATCAGCACCGGCGTGTGGATGCCCGCCCGCCGGATTTCCTGCACCAACTGGATGCCGTTGATGCCCGGAATAATGATGTCCACAATCAACAGATGATAGGCGTTGCGCAAAGCCAAATCCCTGCCGATTTGCCCGTCGTAGGCAATGTCCACTTCGTAGTGGTTTTCTTCCAAGCCCTGCCGGATGGATTGCAGGGTTTTCGGCTCGTCCTCAACAACCAGCAACTTTGTCATATAGGTCCGTTTTTCTGTAAAAATACACCAAAAACAGGCGTTTTCTTACGTCTCAGCACCTTCTAATGCGATTTTAAGCACTTTCTAAGGGTTGCTGGGTACTTTTGCAATGTGACGGTTGTGGGTTTTTATCAAGTTCGGTTGTCAGGATTGCTAAGCAAAAAATGCCCAACGAGGCAGCCGGTCTGTACCAACTTCAAAATAGTATCTCCCGCTAAAGACGGGATTGTTAATTTTGAAAACCCGAAACCTCTCTGCACTGATTACACATGCTATCTACAAAAAACTACAACGATGAAAACGATTCAATTTTTAACTATGGTTTTTCTGGCCGGAAATATCATGCCTGCGTTGTCTCAACAGTCCGCCGGTTCACTCAATGGCATTTATCTGAATGCTGCCGATGCCGAGCAAGACCAATTGCTATTCGCCTTTGATGCACCTGACAAAACCTACCGTATCAAAGAACACCCATGGAAAGCCGGTTATCTGAAAATCACCATGCCTGACACAGTTGCAACGGTAGGCAGAGCTGACTATTGGGGATACCGCCAGGACGGGAAAATGTATCGGCTCCATCGTCGTTTCAAGTACGAAGTGGTGGCGCGTGAAGGCGACTTGTGGATATACACGTTGCGGTTTTCGCGGAACCGGGAGTATTATTTCAGCCGAACGGCCAGCGGACAAGTCTTACCGCTAAACCGTCGAAAACTACGGCAGGCATTTGAAGACGATCCGCAGTTTGTACACCTGCTGGCCTTACGCCCCCGCAAGAGCTTGGAAAGTCAGATTCCGCCCGGCAAACGCCTGACGGTGATAGAATTATACACCCACAGTCTGGCATCCCGGAGGTTGTCCATGCAATGAAGCACAAACAAACGATGCAAAATTACTTTGTTCTTCTGATTGCGTGGATAGCGTTTGCAGTCATGCCGCTGAAGGCCCAAGTGTTGCCCGATTCCCAAATGCCTGTATCCGAGGAAACGTTGGATTCGACACGAAAAGCATTGAACGCCGTGGCCGACACGCTTTACATCAGCGAAGTGGAAGACGTGAAAGGCTTGCCCGACAAAGTGTTGCACGCCGAGCCACTGTACATTGACCTGATACGCGATTTGGGAGCCAGAAAAGGCGAACACGAATGGAACCTGGGCTGGGGCATGACCGACCGAACGAGCTACACCCGCTACGAAGGATTGATTGAATACGAGTTTGCGCCGGTGCATCGGTTGGGTTTGGAAATAGAAGTGCCGTTCTCTTTTTACCGCAACAACCCGGAAATCAACCTGCAACCCACACCGTTCAACCGCATCAACGGACTGAAACTGGCCGCGCAGTATTCGTTTTTCGTGTCCGAAAAATACAAAACCACGATGGCGATAGGCTACATACACGAGTTTGAAGTGCATGATTTCCAAAAGATGCGCCGTCGGAACCCGTACAAAGGCAACCTGTACAATCCGTTTTTCATTGTCGCCAAGCGTTTCGGAAATAATTTTCACACGCTTATTTACGCCGACACCAAGTTTTTGCAAACTTTTGAAGACCGCCGCACGGTCACCGAGCAAGGCATCAACACCAGCTTGCACTACATGATTTCGGGTACGCGCAATTTTGTGGGCGTGGAACTGAACAAGGATTTTTATGAGCGGCAATTTGACATGGTGATCCGGCCTCAGTTACGATTGGGTGTTACAGATAATTTACTATTGGGTATTGTGTCGGGCGTGCCTATCAGCCGTAAACGGGAAGGAATGTCGGTGTTTATGCGGATGATTTATGAACCGAAACACAGGAAATGAACGCAGGAAATCAATTTGCTGAAAACATAAATACATACGCTTATGAAAACCGACAAGACAAAAATCAACAAACAACCCAGCACAGCCATGTGGATTGCCATAGTCGGATTGGTTTTTGTGTTGGGCTACTTTGTCAGTCACTTGGTTCGCCCCGTTTTGGTAATCTATAATGACTATGATGCCATGCGAGGCGGATTATTGGCTTTTGGGTTTTTGCTGATATTTATTGGGTTGTTCAAAGTGAAATGAGCATTGTCCGGCAAGTGCGCGATTGCGTGCGTTATGTGCGGATTTAGTAAAAAACGCCTTTTGTAAGTACAGAGTCGTCAGTAGTCAGTTAAAACAGAGTTACAAAAAACTGGCAGTCAGATGCTTGCAACCTCTTTTGTATACTGAAAATTTATAGCAATTTAAAAATCAGTTGATTGCCCAAGACTAAAGACGCAAGACTCATGACATTTTAGTATTACTTTTCCTTCCACACCTCACAAACAGTGCATTTCAATCGAGTGTCTGCTGTGACTTGATTGTGCGTTTGCCAAAACCGTTCGTCGTATTTGGCTTTTGAGTCCACTTTGAGTCTGGTCAATGGAACTGTACTTGGGCGCAGATTCTCAGTGATTGTCTCTGTCATCAGAAACTCGCACACGCGGGTGTGTTCTGTTTTTTTACCGGCTTTTGTGCTTACAGACAACTCCACCTGTTTGCTGTGGTGCAGAAAATACTGCCCGTTGTATTTTTTGTACGTCTGAATCAAATGGTGATGCCAACTTTCAGTTTTGTGGTTTTTTTCTTCAAGCGGCTTTCGTTCAATGCACGCCTCGTGGCGAACCACGGCGTAATTCTCCGTGTCAATGAAGAGCTTTCCCTTCGCCGCCTCCGGTGACGGATAGCCAAAACCGACTGTGTAGGCCCCCGGTTTTTTACAGTCAAACGCGATTTCATAGACAGTTCCGCCTTCGTAGTTCTGAACGCCGTTCAGCGAAACCTCATAAAACGGCAGTCGGTGCAACACATTGTCTTTGTCCAGAATGAGGTCGTGCGTAAACACCAGCCACAGCGAGCCGACTCCCTCCCACTTGTTTTGGTCAGCATTGCCGGTGGTGTTCCTGATTTGCAGGATTTCCCCGTACAGATGCTTGTAAGCGTTGGC
>JALOMD010000464.1 GCA_025455595.1 Cytophagales bacterium
CAACGATAAGAGCTTTGTATAACAGAAAGTCGTTTTGGGCAATTTTTGCTTAAAACGCTTCTTGTCTTGAATCGCGGATGAAACGGATGACGCGGATTGCACGGATACGTTGCCTCGGAATTGACGCGACTGTTTGCCCAAAACCTATCCGCGAAATCTGTGTTATCCGCGCAGATCCGCGATTCAAGACAACAGGCGTTTTGAGCATTTTTTGTCTAAAACGACATTCTGTCACTACACAAGAAAGCGAAAGGTTCAGATTAGTTGAAATACGAAACTTTATTTCGTTTTAAGCATTTTTTGCCCAAAACACACTTCCTCTAAAGAATAAAATTTTATTCAAGCCATCTGTTCTTTAAAAAATACTGTGTTTGCCGCGTATTTTTTTGTTGCGAATATTTTATATTTGAACCACTGCGACTCTTCAAGTAAACATTACAATAGCCCTTTGAAACTTTATAGTGCGTATCTTCACTCATAATTCATAATTGGCTTCGCCGAACTAACGTTTCATCACTTCTAACTCGTACATCGTACTTCGTAAATCGTACTTCAAAATGGTTGACACGCTCACGTTTCCGGTGCAACAAACCGCCCAGTCGCGGTTGTCCGAGGTTGACTTCGCTAACCTCGGTTTTGGCAAATATTATTCAGACCACATGTTTGTCGTGCAGTACGCCGACAAGCAATGGCAGAACCCCCGCATCGTGCCTTATGGCGACCTGAGCCTTAGCCCGGCCACGTCGGCGTTGCATTACGGGCAGGCGTTGTTCGAAGGACTGAAAGCGTACAAGAACGAAGCTGGCGAGGTGCTGGTGTTCCGTCCGGAAGCCAACGCCCGTCGCCTCAACGCCTCCGCCGAGCGGCTTGCCATGCCTGCTTTGCCAGAAGAAATGTTCATGGCCGGTTTGCAGCAACTGCTCGCCTTGGATAAAGACTGGATACCCGCCGCGCCGGGGCATTCGCTGTACATCCGTCCGTTCATGTTCGCCACCGATGCCTACACCGGCGTGCGGCCTTCCGAAACGTACCTGTTCATCATTTTCACCTGTCCGGTGGGCGTGTATTACAACAAACCCGTGCGCGTGAAAGTGGAGACGCATTTCACCCGCGCCCCCAAAGGCGGCATGGGATATTCCAAGGCGGCCGGCAACTACGCCTCCGCTTTGTACCCGACGGCCTTGGCCCAGAAAGACGGCTACGACCAGTTGCTGTGGACAGACGGCGTGAGCCATGAGTATTTCGAGGAGTCGGGTACGATGAACGTCATGTTTGTCATCAACGGCAAACTCGTCACGCCCGCCACTTCCGACTCCATCCTGAAAGGCGTGACCCGCGACAGCGTGCTTAAATTGGCTCAACAAATGGGCATCGCCGTGGAGGAACGCCCCGTGTCGGTGCGTGAAGTGATTGAAGCGGCCAAAAATGGTACGCTCACCGAGGCGTTCGGTGTAGGCACCGCCGCCACCATCGCCCCGATAGCCGTCATTGGCCACGAAGGCGTTGACTACACGCTGCCGCCCATGGAAACCCGCACTGTCGCGCCGCGCATCCACCAAGCCCTCGACGACATCAAGACCGGCAAAGCCGCCGATTCGTTCGGATGGGTGGTGAAGATGTGAAGTACGATTTTAATTCAGAATTCAGAATTCAGAATTATGAATTCAGAACCGTTTTGGGCAAATTTTGCCCAAAACGCCCATCGGTAATTCAGGTTTGGCGTAGGCATCCTGTTCATCCTGCAATCCTGCCTGAAAAAAAGCATCTGAAAAAAACATGGGACACGCGCAGCCGCAAAAGACGCATTACACCGTCGAGGAATACTTCGGGTTGGACAACAACAGCGAAATCCGTTATGAGTTTTACGACGGAGAGGTGTTTGCCATGGCTGGCGGCACCAAAAACCACAATCGTATTGTTCGCAACTTGAACGCTCTATTGCTTGACTCTTTTGCGCCGCGTGGCTGCGATGTGTTTGCCGAAAGCGTGAAATTGGAAGCCATCAAGGATTTGTACTATCCGTACCCGGACGTAATGCTGACTTGCGACGACCGCGATTCTAACGACGAGTACTTGGTTGTCCACCCATCGCTAATTGTCGAGGTGCTTTCGCCGTCGACGGCCAACTACGACCGGGATTTCAAACTCAAAAAATACCAGCAGATTCCGTCTTTGCAGCATTACTTGCTGGTTTCGCAGTACGAATGCAGCGTGGAAGTCTATAGCCGCATCGGGCAGTCGGCGGTGTGGACGTACCAGCTTTTCACGGACATGACCGACCAGATCCGCCTCGAAAGTTTGGATTTCACGCTGCCGGTTGCGAAGATTTACGCCAATATCCGCTTTGTGCAGCCCCCACCCGATCACGGCAAGGCGTGAGGAGAAGTCGGATCCCGACGAGTCGGGACGGCGAAGCCAATGCGGATTGTTGAATACGTAGAAGGCGTTTTGGGCAAAATTTGCCCAAAACGCCTTTGGTGTTTTTTCCAACAAGACTAAAGACGCAAGACTTTTTGTACAAAATTGATTTTTGTCATCATTTGACCGTACAAAAATCAACGGCAGCGACGTAACGCATCATGCACCGTGTTCGGCGGCGGCGGTAGCTTTGGAATCGAAAGTTGTATCCAGATTTCCCCGCTCATGCCCGTTACCAAGCCGAATACCGACCAGAAACTCACCTGCCACCACTGCGGCGATACTTGTGCCGACACGACATTTCGCGTGGACGAAAAGGTGTTTTGCTGCAACGGCTGCCAAACCGCGTGGCAAATCCTGTCCGACAACCACTTAGAGAATTTTTACGAACTGAACCAGAAGCCCGGCGTACGTGCGGCGGGCGTGGCCAAAGACCAGTTCGCGTACCTCGACCTGCCCGAAATCCAGTCGCGGCTGCTGGATTTTACCGACGGCAAAACCGCCAAAGTGAGTTTTTTCACACCCGCCATCCACTGTAGCTCATGTATCTGGCTTTTGGAAAACCTGCACCGGGTCAATCCGGCTATCGTTTTTTCGCGAACCGACTTTCTGAAAAAACGTATTTCGATTACCTATTCGGAACCGGATGTGTCGTTGCGGCAAATCGCCGAACTGCTTGCCAGCTTGGGCTACCCGCCGCAGATCAGCCTGGACAGTGTGGACAACCCGGAGCGGAACAACCTGACGGACATTCCGAAGACGTTCACGTCGCATAAGCTGCTGATTGCCAAGCTGGCCGTGGCCGGTTTCGCGTTCGGCAACGTCATGCTCATCAGCTTCCCCGAATACTTCGGCTTCGACACCGACTCCGAGCATTCGTTCCGTTACCTGTTCAATTTCCTTAACATTTTGCTGGCCTTGCCCGTGTTCTTTTTCAGCGGCTGGGGCTACCTCCAGTCCGCTTACGTGAACCTGCGGCGCGGCATCCTCACCGTGGACACGCCGCTGGCCCTCGGCATGGTGGTCATTTTCACGCGCAGCCTCGTGGACATCCTGATGGGCTACGGGCCGGGCTACATGGACACGCTGGCCGGATTCGTGTTTTTCTCGCTGGTGGGCAAGTGGTTCCAACAAAAAACCTACGACACGCTGCGTTACGACCGTGATTTCAAGTCGTACTTCCCCGTGGCCGTGACCGTGACCGACGGCACTGCCGAACGCCAAGTGCCCGTCAGCGACCTGCGCGTGGGCGACCGCATGGTGATTCGCAACCAAGAGCTGATTCCGGCCGACAGCGTGCTGCGCAGCGAAAAAGCCCACGTGGACTACAGTTTCGTGACGGGCGAGGCCATGCCGGTGCCCAAGACCACGGGCGAAACCATCTACGCCGGCGGCCGCCAAGTGGGCGGCGCGGTGGAGTTGGAAGTAGTCAAACCCGTGTCGCAGAGCTACTTGACGCAACTCTGGAACGACGAGGC
>JALOMD010000465.1 GCA_025455595.1 Cytophagales bacterium
GCAGTTCAAGCAGCACGGGCAGTCGGGGGCGTGGGTGTCGCACCACCTGCCGGAGTTTGCGCAAATGGCAGACGAGGTCACGTTCCTGAAAGCCATGCATACCGATCAGTTCAACCACGCCCCGGCGCAGCTCTTGATGCAAACCGGAACCGCGCGGCTGGGGCGGCCCAGCATGGGGGCGTGGGTAACCTACGGGCTGGGTTCGGAGAACGAAAACCTGCCGGGCTTCATGGTGCTGCTGTCGGGCGGCAAGTCGCCCGACGCGGGCAAGGCCGGATACGGCAGCGGCTTCCTGCCCACCGTTTACCAAGGCGTGGAGTGCCGCAGCAAAGGCGAGCCGGCTGCAAGCCATCAACGACATCAACCGCCTGCAACACAACGAAACGGGCGACCCGGAAACCATTTCGCGCATTTCGCAGTACGAAATGGCCTTTCGGATGCAAGTCTCGGTGCCCGAAGTAATGGACATCAACGACGAGCCGGCTTGGGTACACGAAATGTACGGCACCGAGCCGGGCAAGGCATCGTTTGCCAACAACTGCCTGCTGGCACGCCGCCTCACCGAACGCGGCGTGCGTTTCGTGCAACTGTTCGACTGGGGCTGGGACTCGCACGGCAACGACCCGCTCAACGCCCTTGACAAAGGTTTCGGCAACCTGTGCCGTGGCATCGACAAACCCATCGCCGCTTTGCTCAAAGACCTGAAAATGCGCGGCTTGCTCGACGAAACCTTGGTGGTGTGGGGGGCCGAGTTCGGCCGCACGCCCATGCAGGAAAACCGCGAAGGCAAGCAGATGGCGTTCAAAGGCCGCGACCACCACACCGAGGCGTTCACCGTCTGGATGGCGGGCGGCGGCGTGAAACGCGGCTACACCCACGGCGAAACCGACGAAATCGGCTACTACGGCATCAAAGACCGCACCGATGTGTTTGATTTGCAGGCCACCATCTTGCACACGCTCGGCTTCGACCACGAAAAACTGGTGTATCCGTTCCAAGGCCGCAACTTCCGCCTCACCGACGTGCATGGCAAGGTGATTCGGCAGGTGCTGGCGTGAGAAAAGTGCAAAGTCGTTAGTCGTTAGTCATTAGTTGGAGGAGGTTAGATACCTATGAACCGGTACAAGCGTCTCGGCTTGTCTCAACTACGTTGGATGCAAGCCGAGACGCTTGTACACGCAACATGCAATCTAAAACCGTACGTTTTGGGCAAAAAATGCCCAAAACACTTGCCAGCTAACCCTTTACAGTCATGAAATCCATCCTTTGTTTCTGCCTTCTTCTAACGTCCTTGTCCAGTTGGGCACAAGAATGTATACTACGCGGGAAAATCATCGGCGACAGGCAGCCGAGCCAAGTTTCAGTAATGGTGTACGGCCTTTTGTCAGGCAAGAACTTCTATGAGGTTCCTGTAAAAAACGGAGTGTTTGAGTTACGCGGAAAGTTGGCTTACCCATGCTTGGCAATCGTCAGTGCGGAAGGCATTTCCCAAGAATTCGGCTTGTGGCTCGAAAACGTCACGATTGACGCAGTGTTTGAGGCTGCCGCTCCCAGTTACGCCCCTGATATGCTGATGTTGGCAACCCGGTCGGCTAAAGGCTCGCCTGATGTTGAGTTTTATACCGATTTACATAACCGTCAGAAGAAGGCAAACGAAAACAGTTCGCTTTCGCCATTGCAAGTAATGGAGACACTAAGAAGCAGCGTCGAGCAATACATTGCGCGGCATCCCGACTCTTATCTTTCCTTGTTCCTGACAAACAATTTCATGGACGAACACGCCTACGGGCTTGACTGGGGCAAAAAGTACATGAGCATGTTGAACCCCGAATTGTTGCAGTCTGAGCCGGGCAAGGGGTTGCAACGTAAGCTGAAACGCACGGAAACCAACCGCGTGGGAACCGTCGTGGCGGATTTCAAACTGCCCGACAGTCAAGGGAAACTGGTTTCCCTGTACGACACCAAAGCCAAGTATGTGCTGCTGGAATTCTGGTCGTCTTGGTGCGGGCCTTGCCGGGCCGCAAACCCGAACTTGATCAAGGTCTATAACGCCTACAAAGCCAAGGGATTCGAGATAATCGGCGTTTCGCTGGACGACAGCAAGGACGACTGGCTGAAGGCCGTCCAAAAAGACGGCCTGACGTGGACGCAGCTTTGCGACACCAACGGCTGGAAAGGGCCGGTCGCCAGGCAGTTCAGTTTGGCCGGAATCCCTTACAATATTTTGTTGGATCAAAACCGCAAGATTGTGGCCGTTGACTTGCGCGGCGGCGAACTGGAAGCCGAATTGGGAAAACGACTCGCCAAATAGCATTGATATTCGCAAGCCGTTTTAGCCAAATTTTGCCCAAAACGCCCATTGGCCACCGCCGACTTACGACTAAACACCAGAATGAAAGACGATACCAGCCGAAGCGACATCTACCTGACTGTCACGTTGGTGGGCATTTTGCTTTTGAATCCGGTTTTCGCTTACTACAACGCGTCGGGTTATTTTTTCGGGGCGTACTTGCTGGTGTTGCTCGTGTCCACCTACCGCGACTCGCACACCAGCCGGGCCACCCGCCTGCCCGAACTCGTCACCGGGGTGGTCGCTTTGGTTTGTGCATGGCTGCACGTGGTTTACCCCGAAAAGCATGGCATACAAAACATCAATTTGGTGGCGTTCAGCATCTTCTTGCTCATCCACACGTTGGTTTTGCTCAACCGCGTGGTGTACGCCAAACAAGTGAACCGCGCCACCGTGCTTTCCTGCGTCAATGTGTATATCTTTATCGGCTTTTTGGGGGCGTGCGTCGCCTGCCTCATCGAGCTTGACATGCCGGGGTCGTACAACATCGCCACAAAAAACCAAACGCCTGAGTTCTATCAGTTCCTGTACTACAGTTTCGTCACTTTGGGTACGTTGGGCTACGGCGATGTGCTGCCCCAGAATGCGTTTTCGCAGAGCTTGGCCATCGTGCTTATCTTGGTGGGACAGTTTTACATGGCCATCATCATGGCTCTGATTATCGGGAAATATTTGAACGGAAAAGGAACATGATAAGTGGTGAGTCGCAAGTCGTCAGTGGTCAGTCAAAATCAATTGCAAGCGACTGAAATTCAGACTTTTGCAGCAATCTCAAATGACAGGCGTTTTGGGCAAAAATTGCCCAAAACGCCTTCTGAATTCTAAATTCATAATTCTGAATTAAAATCGTACTTTCAAAACACATGAACGCTTTCGTACTGCTCCAAACACCAGCCGCCCCCGAATGGGTGTTGTTCTTCGGACGTTTCCATCCGCTCGTCGTCCACTTGCCCATTGGCATTCTCGTCATTGCCGCGCTGATTGAATTCGCCGCCCGGTCGCCCAAGCTGGCCGCTTTGCGCGAAGCCAACCGGTTTGTGCTGTTTTGGGGAGCCGTGACGGCCACGCTGGCCTGCGTGATAGGCTACATGCTGGCCCAAAGCGGCGGCTACGACGAAGATGCCCTCGGCAAGCACCAGTGGCTCGGCTACGGGGTGGCGGCGGCGGCTTGGGTGGCGTATCTCCTCAAAAACGTACCCGGCGGGCTGCTGCACAAGGCATACCGGCCCGTGTTCGGCGTGGCGGTGCTGCTGCTGTTCGGGGCCGGTCACTACGGCGGCAACCTCACGCACGGCTCCGACTACCTGACGCAGTACATGCCCCAGCCGTTGCGGGCCGTGGCCGGGCTGCCGCCGCGCAAAGAACCCGCCGCCGCCAAGAAAATCACCGACATCAACCAAGCCGTGGTGTTCACCGATTTGGTGCAGCCGACCTTGGAGCAGTCGTGCGTGAACTGCCACAACGCCGAGAAGCAAAAAGGCGACCTGCGCATGGACTCGCACGAATTTCTGCTGAAAGGCGGCGAACATGGCCCCGTGCTGGTGGCCGGCCGCGCCGACGAAAGCGAAATGCTCAAACGCATCCACCTGCCGCTCGAAGACGACGACCACATGCCGCCCAAAGGCAAGCCCCAGCCCACCGACCAGCAAATCGCCCTGCTGACGTGGTGGATCAACCAAGGTGCCCCCGTTGACAAAAAAGTGGCCGAGTTGAAAGTGACCGACGACATGAAA
>JALOMD010000466.1 GCA_025455595.1 Cytophagales bacterium
GTGAGCAACTCGCAGGGTTTCGAGTATAATACGTTGCCCCAGACCCGGACGTACGGTGCCATGTTGCGCTTTACGTTTTAACTAAAGTGACAAGTGGTATGTGGTAAGTCGTCAGTGGCTGGTGCGTTTCAAGCAATTTTCGACTAAAACGCGGTGAACACGCAGGTCAGACGCTGTGCGTCAGACCGGAAGCACAGGCTCGCCAAAGACAACAGGCTTGCGTTTTAGGCATTTTTTGCTCAAAACGTCCCTCAAAACCCAACGTTCTTCGTAGCCTGTGGCTACGAAGGGTTATGTTCGGTAGTCTGTGACTACCGGCGCGTGGCGCAATCGGCTGCGTGTGACGCACGCCTTTCGTGCTTCGCACGGGTAGTCAGAGACTACCGGATTAATCCTGCGAAGTCAAAGACTTCGCAGAACAACTACAATACTGGCGTTTTGGGCAAAAATTGTCCAAAACGCCACTAATTCTGAATTGGCTTCGCCGAATCTTCGATTTCATCATTCATAATTCTTAATTCTGAATTATCACCACAGTTATGAAAAAAATATTCTTCACGATGACGTTGGGGCTGGGCTTGTTTTCAAGTGCTTGCAACAACTTCTTGGGCGACAATATCAGCCCAAACAGCCTGCTGGAGGCCCCGTATCCGCTGGTGTTCACGGCAACACAAGGTTCCACGGCGTTCCATCTCAACAGCGATTTGTTCCTGTGGTCGTCCATTTTCACCCAGCAGGCGGCGGGGCAGGGCAACCAAACGCAAACGCGTTTCTTCGATCAGTACGTAGTCACCAACGGGGACGTAAACAACGCATTTAGTTATTTCTACACCGAGGCCCTGCCCGACTTGAAAAACGTGATCGAGCAAAGCACGGCTGAAGGCAGCCCTGCTTACGCGGGTGTCAGCCGCATGATGCAGGCGTTTCTGTTCGGTGTCATGGTGGATGCGTGGGGCGACATTCCGTATTCGGAAGCCTTGCAAGGCGTGACCAACGTGCAACCCAAGTACGACGACGACCGGGCCGTTTACGACAGCCTGTTTGTACTGATAGACAGAGGCTTGGGAGAACTTGGGCAAGAATCGGTACGGCAACCGAGCGGCGACGACCTGATTTACGGCGGCGACCTGACCAAATGGCGGCGTTTCGGCAACACGCTGAAATTGCGTTTGGCCCTGCACTTGGCCAAAGTGGACAACGGCGAGCGGCTGCGGGCTTTGATTACGGCCACGCCCGCCACCGATTTCATGACCAGTAACGACGATAGTTTCCAACTGGATTTCGAGGACAACACCAACCGCTGGAACCCCATCCACCAGTTCGAGTTGCAGCGGGCCGACCAATACTTTCCGGGCGAGTTCGTGGTTGACCTGATGAACACCAACAACGACCCCCGGCGGGCGGCCTATTTTACGAACTTTCCGTTCGACGCGAACACCTTTGCCGGCGCACCGACTACGGCGCAGGCCGGGTCTGATTTTTCGCGCATTCACACGTATTTGCGCGGACGGGTGAAATCGCCAACCCCGTTGAGCGGCATTGAAGCCAACGATGGTGGCGGCATTCCTAACGATGCCATTACCTACACTGGCGATGCGCCGGTTCGGATGCTGACCTACGCCGAGTACAATTTTATCCGCGCCGAGGCGAGTCTCGTCTATAACGCCACCGGCGATGCCGCCACGTTTTACCGCCGGGGCATCGAAGCGTCGCTGGACGAGGTGGCCGCTTGGCTGCCGCCCAACGTAACGCAGGCCGACTTTGAAACGCAGGCAGCCGCCTACGCAGCCGCCCGTTCCGCTGGTACACCGACGCTGGAGCAAATTATCCAAGAGAAGTACATCGCCAACTTTGGTGTGAGCATGGAGCCGTGGACCGACTACCGGCGCACCGGCTTCCCGCGAATCCCAGTGTCGGAGTCGGCGGAGAGCATTGGCAACAATGCCATTCCGCGCGTGCTGCCGTATTCGTTCAACGAGCAGCAAGTGAACGAAGCCAACGTACCCGAACGTCCCAGCCTTGTGGTGCGCGGCGTATTTTGGGATAGGCCGTAGGGGATTTCGGAATGGGTAGGCAGTGGCAGCGGCGGTTGGCGGTCGAAGGCCGGGGCGTTTTGGGCAATTTTTGCTCAAAACGTCGAAGCCCCGAAGGGGCGTAATACATCAGAACGGGGCATCGCCCTATGGAGCCGACGCTATAGTGTTTTGAGCAAAAAATTGAGAAAACCCGCAACAGCCTCTTCCGACCATGCCCGTGGCTTGCCTGCCACGCACTTCGCTTGCCACGCACTCGGCGTGGGCGTGGGCAGGCCTGTCGGGGGCGGGAACGGTCAAAACGCTAATTCATCCGAACCTCCGAACCATGGTTCGGACAAAATCGCTCCAACCTTCCAACCCAAGTACCCGACAGAAATTAGCTTATGCATTCTTGACGTGTAAGAAGTGGTATAAGTGTTTGACTATCAATTTCTTATAGTTTTGTTTCTACTAAATACTAACGACTAACAACTAACTACCAAAGACTGGTTACTTATGAAAAAAGCAATATGTATCCTGCTGTTGACGCTGACCTTGGCGGGCGTGTCGTCCTGCGACTTGTTTCTTGAAGAGAAGCCCTACATCGCCGACAACGCCGGTGCTGCGTCCATTATCTTTGTGATTCCTGATACGGCCAACCTGCCTGCTCCGGCCGCCGGCCTGCAACTGAAAAACCTGCCCCAGCCCAGCAGCCAACTGACGGCCGGCGTGTTTCCTGTCAACGGAAATGCCGACGTGGTGGTGCAAGTGAGCAGCAGCGACATCACGGCGATTGACGTGAACGCCCTGCGCGTTACTTCCGGCCGCATCGAACGGCAGCCGCGTGGCACCCTGACGGTAGCCAACCGCGAGGCCCGGTTCACCGCGCCGCTCGCCACACTCAACTTCGGCGGCGACTCGGTGAGAAGAAGCGGAGCCACCGGCTCGGTCAATCTGGAGTTTGTGGCCCGTACTGCGGCTGGCCCGGCTACTACGCGTTTCTTCACCGTGCGGGGACGTTGAAGCGATTGATAAGTCCTGAAAAGTCGTTTGGTTTTCAGAAGCAAAACAAAATGACTGTTTTGAGTTTTTTGGTCGAATGATTTGTGACGTTCCGACTGTGGTTCTGTAGGGGCGAATGGTTGTTCGTCCTTGCACGCGCAGCGTTTTGGGCAAAAAATGCAAAATCCTGCAACCGACGGAAACGGCCAAAGCGATTCGGTACGGTTCCTGTTCATGTTCTTGCCGACCTGTGTTTTGGCAAGCCTGTGTGTTTGCGGCCAGCAGACACTGGCCCGACACATAGCATAAAAGGATGCCGGTGCCAGTGACGGAATCTGTTCTTCATGAAAGCCGAAATTTTATTCGCAAACAAAAAGCCCCTCCGGATGATTTTTCGGAGGGGCTTTTTGTTTGCGAACCTTACGTGAGGTTTTTACCTACGCAAAGCATCATTTTTGTACTTTTTTAAGTTTCGGTATTGCGCTTCACTGTTTTAGCCTTTTCCTGAATTGAAGTGTTTCAAGCAGTAACGTGTTTTTATAGCTTTTGAAAGTAAGAATTTTTTACTTGCTTGACTGCTTTTTTCAGACTATTTGTACGGATTATCCGATATTTAACCATAATTTTGTCGGCCTAATCGTACTCCTCACCGATTAATTTTTATCAATCAACTCAAAACCAATCTTTGTTTTATGAAGAAAACCCTACATGTCTTCTTCGCTCTGGCTATAGCATTATGCACCTGCTGCGTTGCAGTAGGCCAAAGCGAAGTGACCGTTTCCGGCCGGGTAACCGACTCGGGAGACGGCACGCCTCTGCCTGGCGTGAGCGTGGCCGTGAAAGGCACTACCACCGGCACCACTACCGACG
>JALOMD010000467.1 GCA_025455595.1 Cytophagales bacterium
ACCGTCGTTGTTGTAGTCGGCCATGTCGCAGCCCATCGAGAAGCGGCTGTGGTGGCCGAAAAGCCGGTTGCCTTCTTCGGAAAAAGTGCCGTTGCCATTGTTGAGGTAGCAATAGTCGTTTTCGCGAAAATCGTTGGCTACGTAGATGTCGTCCCAACCGTCGTTGTTCAAATCGCCGATGGACACGCCCAATCCGTAACTTAGGTTGCTGCGGTAAAAAGCCCCACCCCAGCCCTCCCCCAAGGGGAGGGAGAAAAAGACCCCTTGGGGGGAGGTTGGGTGGGGGCTATTAATCAAAATCTGATTACCCGAAATGAGGTCAACTTTGCGGCGGGCGGAGGTGTCCTGGTAGTAGTCGTTCAGGTTGAGGGAGTGATTGAGAAGAAAGCAGTCGAGGTCATCGTCTTTGTCGAAATCAAAGAAAGCGGCTTGCGTGGAATGTCCCTGAAAGTCAAGGCCGTAACGGGCGGCTTGCTCGCTGAACGTGCCGTTTCGATTGTTGATGTACAGTTCGTTGCGGGAACGCAGCCGACCGGGAACATTCACGCCGCACACGTAAACATCCAGCCAGCCGTCAGCGTTTATATCGGCCATTGTCACGCCCGTGTTCCAATCCGACTGCCCGGCCACGCCTGCCTTGGCGGTGATGTCTTCAAAGGTGAGATTGCCTTTGTTGAGGTACAGCTTGTTGCGGCCTTTGTGATTGGCGGTGAAGAAAATGTCCTGTAACCCGTCGTTGTTGATGTCGCCGATGGCTACGCCGCCGCCGTTGTAGAAATAGATGTGATTGAGAATGTTCAGCGAGTCGGTGTCGCGGACTTCATTCACAAAGCGGATGCCGGTGGCTTCGGGCGGCAGTTGCCGGAAAAAGGGTTCGCGGGGCTGGCAGGTCAATAGAAGAAACAGACTTGCCAATCCGAAAATGCCTTGTGTCAAACTTTTTGCTATTGGTTTTTGCATGGATTTTTCATGCGGGAAATTAATTCTCGCAAGTGCGAAATTTGTATCTATATGTTGGTTTGGTCTGTCGCTGGTTTGCCGGAATGGACTTTACACACAAATTCGGTGAAAAATGCTTGAAACGCTTGGGGCTTGTGCAAAAGTGCGTTTGCGCCTACAGTGAGCAGAATGCTGACAGGGTTTTGAACCCGGTCAGCGTTTATACACCGACTCTTTGCCTGATTCCCAACGCTTTTGAAAAACTATAGAAACGGCGTTTTGGGCAATTTTCGTTGAATCTACACACAAAACCAATAATACGTAGCCTTATCGGTGCGTTTTAGGCAATTTTTGCCTAAAACGCCTGTATGCCCTCACGTGCGCATGACCCGGCTGCCCTGTTTGAATTCTCCCCCAATTTGGGTGATTTCCGGACACCCGCTTGCCCCTATTTTTGTCCACACGCCTGATGTCAGGCGGAGCAGCCCTCACCCAATTGTCGCTGACCATTCGCGTGGTCATCCGCTCGCCGGGCCGACCGACACAATTGCCTTGACAAATCCGGCGATTCTGCCCTACTTATTCCGCCTTATGAAGAACACACGTTCAGGTCGGCCTCACGGTGCTGTGAGCCGGGAATCCCCGAAAAGAAAGCCTACTATGAAAACCGGGAGAAAAATTGCGTTGCTGTGGTGCTTCTGGTGCGTTTGCACAGCCCAAGCCCAGTTGCACAGCATTTTTCTCGACCAACTGTCAGTGGACGAAGGGCTTTCGCAGAATTCGGTGTTTTGCGTGCTGAAAGACAGCCAAGGTTTCGTATGGCTCGGCACCGCCGACGGACTGAACCAATACGACAGCCACCAATTCATTCACCACAAGCACAATCCGTTTGACAGCACAACGATCTCAAACGACCATATTTTGTGTCTGTACGAAGACTCCAAACAGAACCTGTGGGTAGGCACTGCCGACGGACTCAATCGCTATGACCGCCTCACCAAACGCTTCGTTCGTTACAACCACCGGTTTCGGAAAGTCAAAGAACATCCCGTCTATGCTGTTAGTGCCATTCACGAAGACCAATGGCACACGCTTTGGGTGGGCACCAGCAACGGCCTATGGCGCGTGATGCCGCAAAGAAATCAATACCAACTGTCGGTTTATACACCCGAACAAACGGTGGTTCACAGTCTGTACGGCAGCCGGGTGCGCTGCTTGTTTGAAGACAAAAACCACAACATCTGGATCGGCACCCGCGCCGGACTCAACAAGCTCATTATCCGAAATCCCCAGTTACATCGAATCCATCGCACAAGATGCCGCCGGGAAGCTTTGGATAGGCACCGGGCAGGGTCTCCGTTGCGTTGATCCGGTGACGCGGGTGTCGGTTCCGTTACCAAATTCGCTGCCGGTTGGCTTGCAAACCGATTTTGTCCGGTGCCTGCTCATAGACTGTTACCAAACCTTGTGGGTCGGCACAGCTACCAACGGCATCTTTCGGCTGCGTACAGACACAGAAATCCGGCTGAAAGACAACTTGCGTGAATTTTTTTCGAGTAAAAAAGGACTGAAGAGCAACAACATCAGTGCGTTGCACCAAGGCCGGTCTTCGAACGAAGACATTGTATGGATTGGCACCGAAGGAGCCGGTGTGCAGCTGTTCAGTTACGCCAAAAACAGTTTTCGCAACTGGGATCAGATTGTAGCCGCCGGAAAAACGAAAAACGGCTCACTGGTTTTTTCGGTCTGTACAGACCGGCACGGTCATTTGTGGGTCGGTACGTTGGACGGACTGGTACGGATAGACTCCAACCGACAGACTTTCCAACGTTTTCAATACAACAAATCCAATCCGTACAGTTTGGCGGGCAACAGTGTCTTGCGCATGATGGAAGACAGCCGGGGCAATTTCTGGGTGGGCACGGTGGCGGGTCTGCAAGTCTATGACCGCCGCAGCAACCGATTTCTCACCGTCGGTCACCCGGAAGACAATGCCGCCGAACGGGTCATTCTCAGTCTGTACGAAGACCGCCACGGCGACATTTGGGTGGGCACGCAATTCAACCTGAAAAGAATAGAAAGGATAGGAAAAGGACAACAGAAAATCACCAGTTACACTTACAATCCCAAAGACACCGCCAGTTTGGTTGCGCACGTGGTCAATGCCATTGGGGAAGACAAACACGGAAACCTCTGGGTAGGCACCGACTATGGACTGAACCGTTTTAGCAGAAAAAACGAAAATTTCACACATTTTCTTAACAATCCCAACAACCGAAACAGCCTCATCAGCAACCAGATTCTGCACCTGTACAGAGACCGGAAAAACCGACTGTGGATTTGCACCGGCAAAGGCCTGAGCCGCATGGTGGAGAAAAACGGCCAAACCACTTTTGTGAATTACACCGAAAAAGACGGCTTGCCCAACGGCACGGTCTATGGCGTGCTGGAAGACAAAAAAGGCAATCTCTGGATGAGCACCAACCTGGGCCTTTCGTGCTTCAATCCGGCTACCGGAACATTCAAAAACTACGACAGCAACGACGGACTGGTGGCCAATGAATTCAACGCCGGGGCTTTTCACAAAACGGCGGCAGGCGAGATGTTTTTCGGCGGCGTGGGGGCGTTGGTCAGTTTCACGCCCGAAACCCTGCTGCACAACCGGCACATTCCGAACGTGGCCATCGCTTCGTTGAAAAGAAACGATGTGGAAATCAATTTGGACAGTATTATGCAGTGTGCGGGTGTGCTTACGTTCAATTACGATGAAAATTATTTTTTGCTTTCGTCCGTTGTGCTGGACTACACCAATCCGCGCAAAAACCGTTACGCCTACAAACTCGAAGGCTTTGGCGAAGACGACTGGATATACGCCGAAAACCGCCGGAACATCGGCTTTACCAATCTGAAACCGGGCAACTATACGTTCGTGGTCAAAGGTGCCAACAACGAAGGACTTTGGAACACGCAGCGCGTTCTCAGCATTCCGATTCGCATCCGGCCCCCGTTTTGGCAAACGTGGTGGTTTTATCTGTCGGTGGCCTGCATCATTGGCGCAGCCGGAAAGCTTCTCTACAATGCCCGCGTGCGTTACAAAGTGCGGCGGCTGGTGGAAATGGAACGCGTGGTGATGGCCGAAAACGAACGGGTGCGCAAACTGGCCGCCCAGGACTTGCACGATGAATTCGGCAATGCGCTGACGCGGATTTCCGTTTTGGCCGAAATTGTGAAAAACAACCTGAACGGCCACGCCACCGAAACAACGCCGCTGTTGGATAAAATCAGCGAAAACGCCCGGCAGCTTTACCAAGGCACCAAGGATTTCATCTGGTCCATCAATCCCGAACACGATAATTTCTACGAAGTTGCCATTCGGCTGAAAGATTTTGGCGACGATATTTTTGACAGAACGCCCACGCAGTTCTCTGTCAATGGCCTGTCGGCAGCTTTCCAACCCATTGTCTTCCCGATGGGAGCCAGCCGCCATTTGATTCTGATTTTCAAAGAAGCCATGAGCAACACACTGAAATATGCCCAAGCCACCGAAGCCCAACTTTCGCTGGGCCAGCAAGGCAGCGACCTGTACGTGGAATGGCGCGACAACGGCATCGGTTTTGATGTTTCGCTGCCTTCGCAGTCCAACGGATTGGTTAACATGCACAGCCGGGCGAAAAAAATAGGCGGCGAACTGCAAATTGTTTCGCAAAAAGGAGTCGGAACCGCTGTTTTTTTCCGCGTAAAATCCCCCAAAATGGGTGAGATGTCAAAACAATATTTTTAATAGTTTAAATGCGACAGAATTATATTTTTCATCCTTGTTTTTTAATTATTCATCACGAAAAGCAACCTTTTATGTAAAAAACTCCTCTTTTGGCAAAACTCCGTATCTCCATTTTAAGTGATGTAACCTAACCTCTCAACTATGTACTATGCTATGAGTTTAACTCAACCTATGAAAACCACTGCCCCAATCCGGGTGTGTATCGTGGAAGATGATGTAGTGATTCGCAACGGCTTTTCCTTGCTCATTGACGGCACGGCGGGCTTTCGCATCGTCAGTACGTACAACCGCTGCGAAGAAGCCATTGAAAATCTCTACGAGGATATACCGGATGTCATGCTCGTTGACATTGAACTTCCCAACGGCATGAACGGCATCGAAGGCATTGAAAGAATCAAGAAACTCCGTCCCAAAACCAACGTGCTGGTCATTACCGTTTATGAAAACGACGATCTGGTGTTCAAAGCCCTGTGCGCCGGGGCGGGCGGCTACCTGACCAAAAGCGTGCAACCGGCCCGCCTGCTCGATGCCATCCGCGACATCCAAGACGGCGGTGCGCCGATGAGCACCAACATTGCCCGCATGGTGGTGGCCTCGTTCCACAAAAACAAAAATTCTCCGCTCACGCAGCGCGAAACGGAGGTTTTGGAACTATTGGCCGTTGGCAAAAGCTACACGCACATCGCCGATGATTTGTTTGTAAACAAAGAAACCATCCGCACGCACATCAAAAACATCTATTGGAAACTGGAAGTCCATTCCAAAGCTGAAGCCATCGAAAAAGCCCGCCATGACAAGCTGATTTAAAAACGTTGTGTAGCACATGCTTCAGCCTGTGCCGAAATCCGCAGGATTTCTAAACGGCGTTTTGGGCAAAAAATGCTCAAAACGCCGTTTTTTTTCAGACAGGATTTCAGGATGAACAGGATTTTCCGCTGTTTCAGAATTGCTGTCCGTTAACAGACAACACAGCCGCTCGCCTCTGGCGAGTGGCAACTGTCCGGCCACGAAGCAGGCCGGTCGACCTCTGGCCGGAAACAGCGTAGTTGAAAATAGTATCTTTTCAAAAGGCAAAATCTGCCTGTTTATACACATCGGCCAGAGGCCGACCGACAGAACTTCGTCTGTCGGACAGTTGCCACTCGCTAAAAGCGAGCGGCTGCGCTGTGATTTTTAACAGAGGAAGAATCTGACAAGGCAATCCTTTAATCC
>JALOMD010000015.1 GCA_025455595.1 Cytophagales bacterium
TCCGAACGTCCTTTCAGAACACGAAAGTGGCCACGCTGTTGGCGGCCAGCGACAAGGCGGCGGTTTTGCCGTTGAAGCGCAACGTAAAACTGCGCAGGGAGTTGCCCTCGTTGAGCACAATAAGCACTTTCTTGCCGGTCGGTGTTTGGAAAGCCACATTGGGCAAATCGGGTATGTCGGTGGAAAAAACCCGAACCGAGCCGGGACGCACGAAGCGTGCCGCGTGCGCAATGGTGTAATACGCCACGTTGCGGGTGATGCCGCCGCCAATGGTGAGTGCGCCGAGGCATTTGTCGCAGCCGCCGGGCGTGTGCGGGTTTTGGCCGGGGTCGGCGGCCAAGTTCCACTGCAGCACAATGCGGCTCCAGTTGCGGGTGCTGCCGATCATCAGGTTCCTGACGTTCCACTTCAAGTCTTCGCCGAAATTGCCTTCCGACGATGTCCACTGTTCGGTGAAATACAGGTTTTTGTCCGGATGCGCCTCGTGCACCTGCAACAACGCCGAAATGGTGCCCGCGTACAAGTGAAAAGCCGACCCGTCCACGAAGGTGCGGGCAGCGGCATCGTTGAGGATGGATATGGGATAGCCCGGATTGTCGCAGTTGTGGTCAAACACGACGATTTTGGTCTTCAGTCCGGCGGCCCGGAAGGCTGGCCCGAGAAAATTCTTGATGAAGTCGGTTTGTTCGGCCGCCGTCATCAGCATACTTGGGTTATTGTGCGGGTTTTCCGGCTCGTTTTGCGGCGTAATCGCGTCTATGGCAATGCCTTCCTTGGCCATTTCCTGCAAGTAACGCACAAAATAGTCGGCATACGCACCGTAGAACTCTTTTTTCAGGCTTCCGCCCACGGAACTGCCGTTTGTTTTCATCCACACCGGTGCCGACCAAGGGCTTCCCATCAGCTTGATGTCGGGATTCAGGCGCAAAATCTCCTTCAGCACCGGAATCAGGTCGGTTTGGTCGGGGGCCAGGCTGAACTGCTGCAATTGCGGGTCGGTTTGCCCGGCGGGCAGGTCGTTGTACGAAAAAACCCGGTCGCTCAAATCGGATGCACCGATGCTCAGGCGCAGGTAGCTAATGCCGATGCCGACACTGTCGGTCAAGAAAAGCTCGCGCAGCAGGGCGTTGCGCTGGGCGGCCGTCAGTTGGCGGTTGATGAGCATGGCACTGCCGCCCGTAAGCGTGTAGCCGAAGCCGTCTATGGTCTGGAACCTGCGGGCGGTGTCTATCTCAATTACGGTAGGCAACTGGCCGCCGCTGCCGAACCGCAACGGGACGGAAAGTTTGGACAACAACGCGCTGCGGTCGGCGGTGGTGACCCACGCCTCGATGTCGCTGTTACCGACAGCAGGCGGCTCCACGGGCGACGGCGCGGAGGTTGGGCCGTTGCGTTTGCAAGCGGTGCCTGTTGCCAGCAATGCAGCCAAGGCCATTGATACAAAGGAACGGGCAAGCATATTTTTTCAGGTTAGGGATATCGGCGATTAAGCAATTGCTCGCAAGTGAAAAGTTGTTAGCTGTTAGTTGTTAGCCTCATCACAGGACAAAAGAGAAAAGAAGCAAGAGAAAAGAGGGTTTGCCCGGCTTGAGTCACTCTTTTTTCTTTGCTCTTTCTTCTTTTGTCCAGTAGTGTGTCCTAACGTGCAAAAATCGCTTCAAGCACTTGATTTTCAGGAACTTGCAACTATTTTTTGCCAAATACTAACGACTAATGACTAACGACTTACCACTTAGTACCCGTCGTTCTGTTCAATCAGCGGGTTGTTGTTCAGTTCGTACTGCGGGATGGGAAACAACAGGTAGTTTGCATCGCGGCTGCCGCGACGGGCGGCAATCAAGTCCAGGGCGGTCACCTCGTGCGTGGCGGTGGGGTCGGCTTGCTCGTGGCGTGTGTAGCGGAGCAGGTCAAACCACCGCTCGCCCTCGAAGGCCAGTTCAAGTCGCCGCTGCCTGTCCACCTCGTCGCGGAAGGCGGCTCGGGTGGGCAAGTCCGACAGCGAAAGGGCGGGCAATCCGGCGCGGGTACGCACGGCGTTCAGCCGCTCCAACGCCGTTTGTGTAGGGCCGCCCTGTTCGTTGGCGGCTTCGGCGGCAATCAGGTACATCTCAGCAAGGCGGAACACCGGGTAGTTGTCGTTGCTGGTGAAAAAGTTGGTGTTGCGCCATTTGTACACAAACCAGCCGTTGTCGTTGCCTTCTCCACGCCCGCCCCACACCACGCTGCTGTAGCTGATGCCACCCTGCACGCGTCCGTTGTTGCGAAAGCGGCTGTCGCGGGCGGTGTCGGCGTACTCGGTTATGAAAGCGGTTTCGGGAATGTTGAACTTGGGAAAAGAGAATGAAGCCGGCGGCGAAGGGAGCAGCAAGTCGGGCAGGGTGAAGCCGGGATCGGCGTTGCCCGCATACTGGATTTCCCAGATGGACTCCTGCTTGTTTTTGGGCGGCCAAAGATCGTTGAAATTAGGCGTAAGCCGGGTTCCGTAAAGCGGGTTGTTCAGTACTTCCTCGGCGGCGGCCTGGGCACCGCTCCATTTGCGCTGAGTGAGCAGCACGCGGGCTTGCAAGGCGTTCACCGCACCTTTGGTAGCCCGTGCCCGATCCAAATCGCTGTTGCCGTAGGTGGTTGCCGCCAAGCGTTCGGCTGTCTCCAAGTCGGCTTCTATCTGGGTGTAAACCTGTTCGGCGGTTGCCCGCGCCAAGGCCGTGTTCTCGCCCGACTCCACCGGCTCGGTGCGCAGCGGCACGCCGCCGTAGAGCCGCACCAGGTTGAAGTAACTCAACGCCCGCAGGAAGTGCGCCTCGCCCAGAATCTGGTCGCGCCGGGTGGCGGGCATGTTGATGGCGGGCACGTACTTTATCACCGAGTTGGCCCGGTTGATGGTGCGGTAAGGTGCTTGGTAAAGACGGTTCACGTAGCCGGAAAGCGGGTTCCACGTCATGATGTCCAGAAACACTACGTCGCCGTTGGTGCTGGTGCAGTTGTCGGACGGCATCTCGCCGACAATGTTCATGGATTCGCCGTAGTAGTCGGCTCCTTGCAGCGCATCGTAGCAGCCCGCAATGGCCGACTCGGCATCGTCGGCATTGCGGTAGAAGTTCTCGGGTGTGATGCTGGTCAGCGGGTCGCGTTCCAGCACGTTGCACTGTGAGAAGATGACCAGAGAAACGAGAAGAACGGTTGTCTTTTTCATTGGTATGCAATTGGGCATGGGTGATAGGCTGTTGGCTGTTCGAGTTTGGCGTTTTGGGTAAAAATTGCTCAAAACGCAAGGCGGCACGGCCGCCCGTGCCATCTGTTTTGGGCAAATTTTGGCCAAAACGCCGTTGTGCGTCAATTCCACGGGGCAATGCCCTGTGCTGATGTATTACGCCCCTCCGGGGCTTGACAGAGCCGTTTTGGGCAAAAATTGCCCAAAACGCTGTTCAGGTTTCGAGTACTGTAGGTCTTTTGCGTTGCAAGTGCTTTTTCAGAAACAGTTTTATCTATTTTTTACTTATAACGCCCGGTAAGCATTTGATAATCAAACTACTGGCCGAAAAACATTATTCTGACGGATGCTTTTGTGAGCGATGTCCGGTTTTTCACCGAGGCCTGTGGCACACAGGCCGTTGCAGACCCACGCTACAGGCCTGTGTGCCACAGGTCTCGGTGATTGGGTTTTGATGCGACAAAACAATGTTTTTCAAACACTACTAAGTTGCTTGACCAAAGACCAAAAAGGCTAATGACTAAAGGCTAATGACTAACTACTTATTCAAAACTCAACGTTTATGCCGGCCGTGTAGATGCGGGCCTGCGGATACACGCCGAAGTCGCGTCCGAAGGCAGTGGCCGAGAACGGGTCGGCACTTACTTCGGGGTCGTAGCCCGAATAGTTCGTGAAGGTGAGCAGGTTCTGGCCTGTCACGTACAGCCGCAGGCTCGCAATCTTGGCCCGCGAAAGCCACTGCGCCGGGAAGTT
This sequence comes from Cytophagales bacterium, assembly GCA_025455595.1. Classification (GTDB taxonomy): domain Bacteria; phylum Bacteroidota; class Bacteroidia; order Cytophagales; family 172606-1; genus Xanthocytophaga. The sequence goes on from JALOMD010000015.1 coordinate 3,965, forward strand.
ATAGGCAAGCGTCAGGTTCTTGAGCCGCACATAAGTGCCGTCTTCCACAAACCGATCCGAGAAACGGTTGTTGTTGTTCGGGTCGCCGAACACCGCACGGGGCACGTCGGTTGGTTGGCCGGGAGTGCGCCAGCGGTTCAACGTGTTGCGGGTGCCGCTGAGCGGCAGGGCCATCATGCCTTCGGTCAGTTGGCGGTTGGCGTGATAGATGTCGTTGCCGAAGCTACCTTGGAAAAACAAACTCAGTTCAAAGCCCTTGTACGAGAAATTGTTGGTAAGCCCGCCAAAAAACAGCGGATTGGGATTGCCGATGACCCTCCGGTCGTCGCCGTTGATGATGTTGTCGCCGTTCAGGTCGGCAAAACGTATGTCGCCGGGGCGGGCGTTGTCCTGGCGGGGCGCATTGGCGATTTCCTGCTCGTTCTGGAAAATGCCCTGCGTCACAAAGCCGTAAAACGCCCCGAGCGGCTGCCCTCTCTCGGTGATGGAATAGTCGCCGATGATGCGCTTGGGTACCACTTGGTTCTCGTCGTTGGTTTGGGTGCCGATGTCAATCACCTTGTTTTGGTTGAAACTCAGGTTGAGTTGCGTCGTCCACCGGAAGGAGTTCTGCGCATCCACGTTGGTACTGTTCACGCCCAGTTCGAATCCCCGGTTCTCGACTGCCCCGATGTTCTGGGTCACGGTGGTGTTCTGGGCACCCGTGTTGAAGGCCAGCGGCACGTTGTTGAGCAGGTCGCGGGTTCGCTTCAGGTACACATCGGCAACGAAGGTGATGCGGTTGTTGAGCAGGCCAAGGTCAACGCCTGCGTTGAACTGGTCGGTGGTTTCCCAACGCAGGCGGTTGTTGCCGATGCGGTCAGGCGCAATGCCACCCACCACGCCGCCCACGCCGGTGTAGTTGTAGCCGGTGCCGAACGTACTGAAACGGTCGTTCACGCCGATGTTCTGGTTGCCGTTGGCACCGTAGCTTACGCGCAGCTTGAGGTCTGACAAGAGGTTGGTTTTCGGAAAAAAGGCCGCCTCGGAAATGCGCCAAGCCGCCGATAGGGCCGGGAAGTACCCGAAGCGGTTGCCCGCACTGAACCGGCTCGACCCGTCTGCCCGCAGGCTTGCCGTCAAGAAGTAACGGTCGGAAAACGAATAAGTGGTGCGCAGGAAATAGCTGGCAAGCCCCCACTGGTCTTCAAAGCTGGAGGGCCGCTGGAACTGACTGGCCGCAAAGAGGTAAGGCACCGCATTGGAAGGATATCCGAAGGCCGACGCACTGGAGGTGAAGCGGTTTGACGCTTGGGCCGAATAACCCGCCAGCACGTTCAGGTTGTGGCCTTCGCCTAACTGGGGCCGGTAGGTCAGCGTGTTTTCCCACAGCCAGATGGTTTCCTGGTTGGTGCCCGTGGCCCCGCTGCCCCGGCTGGCCGACGGCGAGTTGATGGTGCCCGCGTACTCGCGGGTGACGAACCGGTTCTCGATTTGCGAGCGGTAGTCTATGGCCGCGTTGGTGCGGAAAGTCAGGTTTTCCAAAATGTCGAACTCGCCGTACATGTTGGCAATCACTTGGTGGATGATGGCGCGGTTGCGCGTCTCGACCAAGTTGCTGTAGGGGTTGTCGGTCTGCGAGAACGGATTGAGGGCATAGCGGCCGTCGGGCTGGAACACGGGCATGGTGGGGATTTGGGTCAACGCCCCCAGCACCACCCCGGAGTTGTTCAGGGCTTGTTCGCTGCGCACGCTGTTGTTGTTGTCGCCCCGGCTCAGGTTCAGGCTGGTGCCCACCCGCAGTTTCTTGCTGATTTCCTGGTCCAAATTGAGCTTGAAAGCGAAACGCTTGAACCCTGAGTTGAGGATGATGCCTTGCTGGTCGAAATACGAGCCTGATACGTAGTATTTGGTTTGCTGGCTGCCGCCGCGTACGCTGAGCTGGTAGTTGCGGATGGGAGCCGGGCGGTAGATCAAGTCCTGCCAGTCGGTGTTGGTGCGCACCGTGTCAGGGTTGTACACCGGCGACAGCCCGCCGTTTGCGCGGGCTTCGTTGAAGAGCGTGGCAAACTCGCGGCCGTTGAGCAGGTCTATCTTCTTGCGCAGTTGCTGCACGCCCGCGTAGGCACTGAACGCCACCTGCGGCTTGCCCGTTTTGCCACGTTTGGTCGTGATCACTACAACGCCATTGGATGCCCTTGATCCGTAGATGGCCGCCGAGGCGCCGTCTTTGAGTATGTCAATGGATTCGATGTCGGCCGGGTTGAGGGTGTTGAGCGGATTGGGACGCTGGTTGTTAAGGGCCAGCTCTTGGTCGTAGGTGGGCAGTACGGGCACGCCGTCAATCACGTAGAGGGGCGAGTTGGTCAGGCTCACGGAGTTGTTGCCCCGGATGCGGATGTTGATGCCCGCCCCCGGAGCCCCCGACGGCGCGGTCACCTGCACACCGGCCGCCTGCCCTTGCAAGGCTTGGTCGAAACCGGCCACGGTTTGGCGGCCGAGGTCTCTGGCCTCGACGGTGGCTACCGAAGTGCTCAGGTCGGTGCGCCGCTGGGTGCCGTAGCCGACCACCACCGTCTCGCCCAGCGTCTGGATGCTGGGCAGCAACGTTACGTCAATCACCGTGCGGTTGTTCACGGCTATTTCTTCCGTGACGTACCCGATGAAGGAGAAAACCAGCACTGCTTCGCCGTCTGGCACCGAGATGGTGTAGCGGCCCTCGGCATCGGTCACGGTGCCTCTGGGCTGTCCTTTCAGCGACACGGTCACGCCGGGCAGGGCCGAGGCGTTTTCGTCAGTCACGATGCCGGTGACGGTAATGGCGTTCGCGGCCAAGTCAACTGCGTCGGGTTGCTGCTTGGCGTTTGCCTGCGGCGGTGCGGTGTTGGCAGAGGCTGCCTCTTGCGGCACTGCGGCCCTCTTTTTCCGGTTGCCAGTGTTTTCTTTGCCGACAGTGATGACATACGTGTTCTTTTTCAGCTTTTTCACCTGCAATCCGAAAGGCTCGACCAATCGGGCGAGTTGCTTGTCGACCGGCGTGCCCAAGTCAACGGCACTGTCGTCGGTGAACTTGTTTTCCAACAGGCTCTCCTCGAAAATCAAATCCACCTGACGGCTGTCCCGGAGTTGGAGCAAGGCTTCGCGCAGGGGCTTGCGGTCGGTCTGCACAGGGGCCGGGCTGAACGCCAAGGCTTGCGCCCACACCGGATGAGGAAGGTTGCACAGAAGCCCGGCCAGCAAGAGTATCCGGGCAAGTTTAAGTAGGCTTGTTGACATAAACATAAGTACTTGGTCATTAGTGGTTAGTCTTTGGCTAAGTAGTCTGATGGCCTGATTATCAAAGAATTATTAGCCATTTTGAGCAAAGAACAGATAAAGCTATTTGCGAACGGGTTCTTACAAAGGAGAAAATTGACAGGGATTGTCTGCGATTACTTTTGCGTGCGTTTTGGGCAAAAATTGGTAAATCCCGCATTTGGCGGGAACGCCCAAAACGGCTCTGTCAAACCCCGAAGGGGCGTAATACCTCAGCACAGGGCATCGCCCTGCGGAATTGACGCATAACGGCGTTTTGGCCAAAATTTGCCCAAAACAGGTGGTTACGGATTGGGCAGCAGTTCAAGGGTGCCGTCGGCACGCGGCCGGGCAGAGAGTTGCAGGGAATGCAAAATCACTTGCAGCAAGTCGTCGCCTTTCTCCGCCCGAAACGTGCCCGTTAGGGTGCGTTGCAGCAAAGCGGAGTCGGCTACGGACACCTTCACCCCGAAGTGGTCGTCCAGCGACTGCACGATTTCGGCCACCGGGGTGCGTTCAAACACGTAACGGTGTTCTTTCCACGCGCTGTATTTCTCGATTTCCGGTTGGTTTTGCACCGAAACCTGTTCTTTCAGGCCCTTGCCAAGCGTGACCACGTGGCCGGGCCGAACCACCAGCGCACCGGGGTGCCGAGGCCACGTGAGTTGCACTTTGCCACGCCGCAACGCCACCTTGGAGCCGCTTTTCCGGCTCATGACCACAAACTCGGTTCCCAGCACCTCGATTTGGAGCTTGTCCGGGGTGGTCACCTTGAACGGTTGGTTGTCAACCGTGTGAACCACCGAAAACTCGGCCTCGCCCTGCACGAATACTTGGCGGGTGTGTGCGCCGAATCCGAAACGTGGCACCCGGAGCGAGGAGTTGGCGTTCAGCACCACCGCCGAGCCGTCGGCGAGCTTGAGTTGCTTCACTTCGCCGAAGGAGGTGGCATACGTCCGGTAGAGCCACCGGTCGCGCAGCAGCCATGCTCCGCACCCCAATACAAGCAGCAGGCTTGCCGCCACGCCGAAATAAAAACGCCACGGCTTGCGGGCGGGCGGCAAAACGGCCGCCGACGGAAGAGGCTGCTGGTGTACCCGGTGAATGAGTCTTTCCAAGGCCGCCTCGGTGTCGGGCACAAACTGCGGGTACTTTCCCTCCCATTCTTCCAGCCAAGCGTAAAACAGGTCGCGGTTGTCCGCTTCCTTCGTCCATTCCTCCAGCATCTGCCATTGCAGGGGCGAGGCCCTTCCGGCCAACAAGAGGAACAAGGTGTCTTTTGCGGTTTCTGGACTCATTCTGTTCGGGTATTTGGTGGCTATACCAGTTTTGAAGTCGGAAGTCGGAATTCAAAATTTACTGATAATCAGATAGTTGTGTCGAATTATTTACGCACTCGATTTTTTGTTTTGGTAATTAACGTGCACCAAGGGGTTTGTCCGAAACAAACCGCTATTCATCAAGCAACTACGAATCGTCCCAAGGCGAAGTGCGAAGCACGAGCCTGCCAGAGCGGGCTGGAATCTTTGCCCAGCGGGCCGGGGCCAAGAATTGGCTTAGCTGTCCCGACCTGTCGGGATGGGCAAAGTGCCCTTTTTTGCAAGCACACAAGCCTGGCTCGACGCTGTCGCTTCGCCCTTTTTTTGGGCAAGCAAAAAAGTAACGGGTACAGTTGAAGAGCAATCCTTGACCTTAGAAACCCATAGGTCACGTTGATTTACGGTTGCGTATGCTTGCCAAAAGCGTTTTAGGCAAAAATTGCCCAAAACGCCTGCATTCTCCCCTCAACACAACTGCACAGCCAGCAGCAACACGCTGATGAGACTGTCGTACTTGAGGACGGCCCTCAACCGGCGCAACGCCTTGCTGATGTGCGCCTCCACCGCTTTTTGTGTAATGTTCATCTCCTCGGCAATCTCTTGGTATTTCTTGCCTTCCAACCGACTCATTAGGAACGCTTTGCGGCTTTGGGGCGAAATCTCGACAATGGCTTTCTCGATTCGAAGGTACAACTCGTCGTACTGCAGGATTTGCTCGGGATTGGGTGCTGACGTGAACACCGCCAAGTCGTCGGTCACTTCCACTTGGGTACGATTCAGTTCGGCACGCAGGTGGGCGTAGGCCCGGTGCCGCACCACGGCAAACAGATAGGAACGGTAGCAACCCGTGATTTGACGGTAGGTTTGCCGGATCCAAAACTGGTAGAACACATCGGCTACTATGTCTTCGGCAATGGCCTTGGAGTGGACAAACCGGGCTGCATGGCTGCACAAGGGCTTGTAGTACCAGCGGAAAAGCATTTCCAGCCCACGCTGCGGGTCAACGGCAATGAGCTTGCGGACAAATGTCTCTGCGTCGTCAGACTGGTTGTTCTCGGCGGGCCGGTCGTCCTTGCTCAACGAAAATAGGGAAGGGCCGTCTGTCGAAGGGTTCGTCGTCGAAGGGTTTGTCATGGATAGGCTGCTGGCGTATGAATATTGCTGGAAACAAGGCGAACGGAAAGGCGACGCATCCCCGACCCTTCTTGCTATGAGGAGTGTTTTCCGAGGGTTTCACCCTACCTATCTATGCCTGTTTTTTTACATTTTTTATTGGAAAATGGAAATTGCACCAAAAAGTCGTGAGTCTTGCGGCTACAGTCTTGGGCAAAGACGCTGACTGTCAATTGATTAACGACTTTTGAATAACGCAGTTTACGTCTTGCTTTTTGAGTTATGGGCAAACGCCCTTTTGTCATGCCTCCTGCGTCAGCATGAGAAGGAAGCCGGTTCAGTGATTAGCTGGTCTTGGTCAATACGCACGACTAAAAACCCAAGTCACTTAGAGACTGTTTGAGTTAATTTTCCGAAGCCGAGAAGAGTGGGTTTTTGAGCGAGGCGAGCCGTTTTCGAGGGGCGTAGCCGGAGGCTACGGGCCGAGAAAACGGCGAAGACGCAGCCAAAAAGCCGCCTTCGCAGGCCGGAAAATTAACGCAAACAGTCTCTTAACGGCTCGTCAATTGGTCAAAAAAGCGTTTTAAGCAAAAATCGCCCAAAACGTCCGTCTTCCGCCCTGCAACCTCTCACCCTGCAACTTTCTTCATTTCCCCTACTCCCACCCGCACCACCTTGCCGCTGGGTTGGTTCAACTGCTTCACCATTGCAGCCGCCACCTTCCCGGCGGGCAAGGCCTCGTACTTGCCCAGCAGCGAACCCAGCAGTTGCGCCACCGCAATGCCTATCCGTTCGCCGAAGCGGTTTTCCTTGCGGTTGCCATAGAAAAACGAAGGCTGCACCAGCACCACCTTTTCGTAGTCCATTGCCGCCACGGCTGCTTCCATTTCGCCTTTGTCGCGCAGGTAGGCATTGCCAGAAGCCGCATCGGCCCCCACCGACGACACCACCGCAATGCGCTTCACGCGGCCTTGCGCAGCTTCGGCAACGGCAATCACCAAGTCCCGATCCACGCGGCGGCGGGCCTCGGCCGAGCCGGCGGTTTTCAGCGTAGTGCCGAGGCAAACGAACAATTCGTCGCCCGTGAACGCGTCGGGGTAGTCGGCCAACCGGTCGAAGTCAACCACGTGTTCTTCGAGCTTGGCGTTTTGCCGTCCGGTGGACTTGCGCACCGGCGTTTTCACGCGTGCGTAACGGTCGTCGGCCAACAGTTGGTGCAACAACGTGGAGCCTATCAGTCCGGTGGCTCCGACTACGATGGCGGTTTTCATAAGCGTAAGTTGTCAGTGGAAAGTTGCGAGTACATGGTCTTGGGTAGTTAGTCTTGAGTCTTGAGTAAAAAACCAGTTCAACGATTTGACAATCCATGCATTGCGAACAATTTTTTCTGTAATAGGCAAAACCAAATACGAACGGGTGTTTGTCGTGTAAAGAACGGATAAATATCGTTCCCGCCGCCAAAGAAGCGGAAAACAGCGTTTTAGGCAAAAAATGCCCAAAACGGCTCACGCCTTGCTTCTTATTCCTCGATTCTCCGAATTTCCGCATTCCGAAATCCGCATTCCGAATTTTTCTCCGTACATTTGCAGCCCGTTTTCCAAGGCGAAAGCGGATTTTTTATTTTCCAAACCAATTTTCAGCCGGGCTGACCCGACGGCTGATGTACAAACGGGTCGCTGACAAACTGTTATGAGTAAAACTCCCGAAGTTTTTGATTGGGACAAGGTGACCACCAAAGGCCTTGGCGGCAGCTATTCGGCAGCCGAACGTGCCCAGATGGAAGCCCTGATCGAAGGCACCCTGACGCAGGTGTCCGAAAAAGAAGTAGTGAAAGGCTCGGTGGTGGGCATTTCGGATCGTGACGTAATCGTTAACATCGGTTTCAAGTCCGACGGTCTGGTGCCGCTTTCCGAATTCCGCGACATGCCCGAACTGAAAGTGGGCGACTCCATTGACGTGTTCGTGGAAAACCAAGAAGACCCCAACGGCCAGTTGATTCTCTCGCGCAAGAAAGCGAAAATCCTCACCGCTTGGGACAACATCCAGAAAGCCCTTGACAACGATCTGGTGATCGAAGCACTGGTGAAACGCCGCACCAAAGGCGGCCTCATCGTGGACATCTTCGGCATCGAGGCGTTTTTGCCCGGTTCGCAGATTGACGTGAAGCCCATCCGCGACTTCGATATCTACGTAGGCAAAAAAATGGAGGTGAAAGTGGTGAAAATCAACTACGCCAACGACAACGTGGTGGTTTCGCACAAAGTCCTCATTGAGAAAGACCTTGAAAACCAACGCCAAGTCATCCTTACCAACCTCGAAAAAGGCCAGGTACTGGAAGGCGTGGTCAAGAACATCACCAACTTCGGTGTGTTCATTGACCTCGGCGGCGTGGACGGCCTGCTGCATATCACCGACATCTCGTGGGGCCGCGTGTCGCACCCCGAAGAGGTGCTCAAGCTCGACGACAAAGTTACCATCGTGGTGCTTGACTTCGGCGAAGACAAGAAACGTATTTCGCTGGGCATGAAGCAGTTGACCCCGCACCCGTGGGATTCGCTGCCCGCCGATGTACAGGTTGGTTCCAAAGTACGCGGCCGCATCGTGAACGTGGCCGACTACGGCGCGTTCCTCGAACTGATGCCGGGCGTAGAAGGCCTGATTCACGTGTCGGAGATGTCATGGTCGCAGCACCTGCGCAATCCGCAGGAGTTCGTGAAAATCGGCAGCGAGGTGGATGCCGTGGTGCTCACCCTTGACCGCAACGACCGCAAGATGTCGCTGGGCATCAAGCAATTGACCGAAGACCCGTGGACCAACCCCGCCCTGCTGACCAAATACGCACCCGGCACCAAGCACAACGGCACCGTGCGCAACCTAACCAACTTCGGCCTGTTCGTCGAACTGGAGGAAGGCATTGACGGCTTGGTACACGTATCTGACCTGTCTTGGACCAAGAAAATCAAACATCCGTCGGAGTTCACCAAGGTAGGTGAGAAAATCGATGTGGTGGTGCTGGAAATTGATGCCGACAGCCGCCGCTTGGCCTTGGGCCACAAGCAGTTGGAAGAAAACCCGTGGGACACGTTCGAGACGGTGTTCTACGTGGGTTCTTCGCACAAGGGCACCATCATCGCCAAAAACGACAAAGGTGCCACCATCGAGCTTCCTTACGGCATCGAAGGTATGGCTGCGTTGAAGAACTTGGCCAAGGAAGACGGCACGGCAGCCGAAGTGGGCGAGTCGCTGGACTTCAAAGTGACTGAGTTCCATAAGGACGAGCGTCGCATTGTGGTTTCGCACAGCCGCACGCACACCGACACCGGCGAACCGGCCGAGAAGCCTGCCGCCAAGAAGAAGGCTCCCAAAGCTGAAAACAAAGAGGACGAGAAGCCCGAAACCCTCGGCGACAACGAGGCACTGGCTGCCCTGAAAGAGCAAATGAACAAGAAGTAACAAGTCTTTGGTCATTAGTGGTTAGTCTTTGGTCAGGGAACATGGCTGTTTGATTTTCAACGGACTTTCGTGCGTTTCAGGCAAAAAAAGACAAAACCGTTCATGAACAAGTGCTTGCTTGCGTTTGCCGCTTTTGAAGAACAAAACCCGCCTGGGCCGTTGGCTTGGGCGGGTTTTTTATTGGCAAACATTCCCTCGCAATTTTACCTGTTTTTTGCCTAAAACGCGTCTCAGTGAACTGAACACCAACATTTCGAGTTATCCACCCAAAGACGCAAGACGAAATGACCGAATACTTGTTTTGCAAAACGTGCGAATCTTGTTAACTTTGCACGCAACAAATGGTCTCGTGGCCGAGTGGTTAGGCAGAGCTCTGCAAAAGCTCGTACAGCGGTTCGAATCCGCTCGAGACCTCCTCCGCAAAAACGCAAATCGGCTGCACTGGCTTTACACCGGTGCAGCCGATTTGCGTTTTGGGCAAAAATCGCCCAAAACAGCCCATTTTTTGCTCCTCATCACCGCTCAGTTCCCTGATATTTCCGCGTTCCGAATTGACTTCGTCGAACTTGCGTTTCCGCATTCCGAATTTTTCTCCTCACCCCTGCGGATTCGTCGCCCAGACGGTGGCTTCGGTGACGAAGCCCCGGTCGTTCATTTGCAGCATGGAAACGATGGTGTGCGCAATCTCGACGGCTTCGAGCTTGGTGGGGTTGTGCGGCCTTGCCTCGCGGCCGGAATTGGCGACAAAGCTCGTCTGCACCTCGCTGGGGTTGACGAGCATCACGCG
>JALOMD010000468.1 GCA_025455595.1 Cytophagales bacterium
GATGAGTTGAATCACGTCGTCGTAGGCGTGGTTGGTGGCGGTGATTTTCGGCGAATAGCCCCGGCGACTGGTGGCTCCGATGTGTTCCACGGCATCCACATTGTATTGCGTGGCCGGATAAATCTCGTGCGACGACACCGGAATGCCGTTTTGGTGGGCAAATTCAGTGATGCGCTGCTGGTACGTGTCCGACAGGCGGACATACGTTTTCATGAAATCAAATTCGAGCCGCACGGCGCGGTTTAGTTCCAAATCCAGGTGCGACGTGGAATAAATGCTGGTGGCTTGACCGTAGTAAATGCGTGTGCCGTCGGTGAGGCCGCCCGTGAGAAACTGACGCGGGCCGAGGCGGGCACCGCTGGCCCAGGCTTCGCGCCGCTCCACGGCATCGTAGGGGTCGGCACCGGGTTCGCGGATGGACGTGATGCCGTACGACAACCACAAACGACCAAGCTTCTCGCCCACCAATCCGCTTTGGTGCGTGTGCATCTCGAACAAACCCGGCATCAGGGTTTTGTCCGACGCATCTATGATTTTTTCGGTTCGGTTGGCTTGGTGCGGCACAATTTCCTTGATGCGGTGGCCTTCAATCACCACGTCCACGTTGGTTTGGTACTGGTTGGTTTTGCCATCGAAAAGCCGCCCGGCGTGGATGACTACGCGTTCTTTGGGCAGTTGCGGTTGCCAGGTGACGGGCAGCGGAATGGTTTCGGTGTGGCCGGTTTCGATGTTCGTCTTTTTCAGCACATCCACCGCCCAGTAAGCCAGCCACTTGCTGTCGGCGGTCCAACTCAGGTTGTCGGCCAGTTCGTTGGTGAGGCGTTTGGGCGGCCCGGCAACGGCACCTTCCGGCGAAACGGGCACGATCCACAGCAATCCGTCCAATACATAAGCCATCCATTTGCCATCGGGCGACCACAGCGGGCCGTTTTTGCCACGAGGACTCAACGTGCGTTCCGGGTGCGGCGAAATGAATTGATCGGGCTGGCCGTCCAACGAAATCAACAGGAATTCACTGACACCCTCGCGGTATTTGGTGGAATACGTTTCCAAAGCCGACACCACCATTCGCTTGCCATCGGGCGACCAAGAGGCTTGTCCGGGCGTGAAAAGCGGCGCGTGTATTTTTTTGACTTCGCCGCACGGAACTTCGCCGCCGCAGTTGGTCGGAACCACCTGTAACGTTGCCAATCCCCACGTGTTCCGGGCATCAGCCTCGAAGAAAGCGATGGAATTGCCGTCCGGCGACCACACCGGCAGCAAAATCCACGCCGCGCTTTCGGCTACCTTTTTCTCGGTGCCGGTGGTGAGGTTGCGTATCCACAAATCCATCTTGCCCGAACGGTCTGACACATAGGCGAGTCGCTGTCCGTCCGGCGACCACGCGGGGTCGTTTTCGATGTACGGATCCTGCGTGAGCGGCGTGGCCGTTTTTTCGCCGATGGTGTACGTCCACAAATTCCCCAATGCCACAAACGCCACTTTGCGGCCGTCGGGCGAAATCACGGGACCTTTCACGCCTTTGACGGTGCGCGGGGCGGTGTTGTCGAAATCGTAGGTTTTGCGTTTGTATTTGGGGCGGTGCAGCTTGAAAGTAGCCTGCCAAGCAATGGGTTTTGACGGTTTTTTGCCCAAAACGCGGCGTTTGATTTGTCCGTCGGCGGCGTAGAAAAACTCCTTGGCTGAAACAAACTGCGTGCGGAACGGAAAAATATCTTCGTTGGGTTGGGAAATGACTTCGGCGGTATTCTTTTGGGTATCAGTTAGATACAGCACGCTGGCTCCTTTTTCGGCAGCTTGGAAGGTAAGCCAGTGGCCATCCGACGACCACGCGGGGGCGGCTAACGTCGCTTGCAAAGGAAACAGCAAAGTCGGATTTTTCTCGCCTTCCAGCACGTACAAACCGCCTTTTTCGGTTCGGGCGGAGACGTAGGCAATTCGCTGGCCGTCAGGGGAATAGCTGGGGCCGTAGTCGTTGGCGGGGTCTTGGGTGAGGGCGGTGAGTTTGCCGGACGCGAGTTCGAGTTTCCAGATGTCGTAGTTGCCGTTGCGATCTGAGGCGAACACCAAACTTTTCCCGTCCGGCGACCAGTGCGGCTCGCGGTCATCAAAAACGCCGAAGGTGAGTTGCTGCAAATCCGTGCCGTCCGGGTTGATGCTCCAGAGGTGATACGTGCCGTCCCAAAAGGCGTGAAAGGCAATCCGCTTCCCGTCCGGCGACCACGCCGGTTGTCGGCAGTCGCCGAGTGCATCGGTGATGGCAACGGCCTTGCCGCCGTTGGCGGGCATCACCCACAGGGTGCCTTGCAAATCCATCACGATTTTCTGCTTGTCCGGCGAGACGGCAATGGCGAGGTTGGTTCCTTCGGAAACGGTGACCGTAACAGTGTCTTGCTGTGCCAGAGAACGGAACGGCAAAAGCAGGCTCAGCCACAGGAAGATAGAGGTGCGAAACATGTTTTTAATTCAGAATTATGAATTCAGATTTTTGTAGCACATGCTTTAGCCTGTGCAAAATGCGTAGCATTTCTTCACTACAGCATAATTAACGTGAGTTATGGATAATGTCATGCCGACGCAAGGAGGCATCCGGCTTGCGGCACGCGGATGGTCGGGGCTTTCGTGTATCTGACCGCCGGATGCCTCCTGTGTCGGCGTGACAAAAACGTTCTTTCTTTTATAATACACTGATAGACAATTGTTTGCGTTCGTATTTATCCATAGCTCACGTTATAGAAGACGACATAACTTATTGGAATTAGATTTGACGGCTTTTGGGAAATCGCTTAAAATCCGGATAGCTTTTGTGCAAAAGATATTCTGGCAAGTTATGTCGCACTCTATAATTACCAAAACAGTACCTTTTTTCTGATGAAAACCCGCCTTCGGCGGGGGTACAGGCTAAAGCATGTACTACAGGCGTTTTGGGCAAAAAACTGTCAAAACGGCTAATTCGACAGAGAATAGTATCTTTCAAAATAGCGAAACCCTGTAGGGGCGGGGCTTGCCCCCGCCCAACCCGTCACGCACAGGCCGCGTCGAGAACAATCCGAGCCTATGGGAGTCAAGGGCAACCGCAAGGGTTGCCCCTACAGGCACACGTTTATGACACAGGCGTTTTGGGCAAAAATTGGCTAAAACGAAAATAGTATCTTTCCAAAAGTCAAAACCCCTCTCCTCTGCGGCCCAGTCCCGACTTGTCGGGACGCACAGGCTAAAGCATGTGCTACGAACAAAAAGCCCCCTCCTTGGGAGGGGGTTGGGGGAGGCTTTTTACCTGCCATAAATGGGAATCACTTGGAACACGCCGGGGTCGGGTCTGGGAGCCAAGGCGTTGCCGTTCAGTTCGTTTTGGGCGTAGATGAACCGCCAAGGCAACTGATTGCCGATGTTCGGCGTGAGTTTGACACCGAATTTCTCCTGACGGGTGCGGCGTTCATCGTTCCACGCAACGGTTTGGCAGTAAAAAGTGACGTAGCGTTCTTCCAGAATTTCGCGCAGCAGGGCTTCTTCTTTCGTCAGGCTGCCGTCGGCGTTTTCCATGCCGCCGCTCAGGAAGTCAGCTTCCGCGTAGGCGGCGTACCGTTTCGGGGAGCGGGCAAACGTAACGGAATTGATGTAGCCGCCCCGACCCAGCCAATCGCGGTATTCGTTCAGTTCCCGGAGGCCGTCGGCAAAGTTGTTGGCACGCACGGCCAGTTCGGCACGCATCAGCTTGTTTTCCTGATACGTCACCATCGGGAAAGGCGCGTCCACGGCTGCAAAGCCCACCAGCGTGTCGCGTTTCACCGTGTTGGGTTCCAGTCGGTTAGGCACGTTCACGCCGCGTCGCAGGTAGTAGAAATTGAACCGCGCC
>JALOMD010000469.1 GCA_025455595.1 Cytophagales bacterium
TTTTAGGCGTTTTTTGCCCAAAACGCCTCGAAAAAATTTTAAGCCCCAACTGTAACATTCCGGCAAAAGCGTTTTCTAAAGGCTGTACAAAACAAACAACAGCCATGAAAAACACTTTGGTCGCATTCCTTTTGCTTCTTGCCAGCAGTTCCCTGTTCTCCCAAAACCAACCGCCCTTCCAAGTGGCCGTAACCGGCAGCGGCCAGCAATCCATCCTCTTTCTGCCCGGCTATTCGTGTTCCGCCGACGTTTGGAAAGAAACCATCGCGCAACTGGGCAAAACCCACCGATGCCATACGTTCACTTTCGCCGGATTTGCAGGCGTGGCTCCGCAGCCCAATCCGACCATGCACGAATGGGCGAAATCAATTGTACAGTACGTTGTTACACAAAAACTCGAAAAGCCGATTATTGTAGGCCACAGCTTGGGTGGCGTGCTGGCATTGTGGATTGCCGCCGAAAATCCAGACAAAATCGGAAAAATTGTGGTGGTGGACGCACTACCTTGTCTGACGGCTCTGTTTAATCCCAATTTCAAAAGCCAGCCTACACCAGACTGTGCAGCAATGGTAGGTCAGTTTGAGAAAATGGATGCGGAAACGTTCAGAGCCAATCAATACCAAAACGTGCGCATGTTGGTAACCGACACCGCCAAAGCCGGAACAGTGGCGCAATGGGGACTGCGTTCGGACAGAGCCACGCTGGGCAAAATGTACTGCGATTTTGCCAATACCGACTTAAGAGAAAAAATTGCGTCTGTTCAATGTCCGGCGTTGATTCTGTTGGAGGCTAATTTCAAAAACTACGGCACATCCATGACCGAGCAATACAAAAACCTGAAAACCGCTCAAATCGTGTATGCCGACAAAGGTTTGCACTTCATCATGTACGACGACCCAGAATGGTACATGGCCCAACTTCAACCGTTTGTGAAGTGACATGGCGACATTTGAAGAAATCTATGTGCAGTATTCGCCCAAGGTCTATCGGCTTTGCATGGGCTATGTGAACAATCATGATTTAGCCAAGGACTTGGTGCAGGACACGTTTGTAAACGTATGGAAATACCTGCCCGGCTTTCGCGGGGATGCGGACGTGGGCACTTGGGTGTTCAAAATCGCAACCAACATTTGCCTGAGCCATCTGAAAAAAGACAGTCGGCAAGCCCAAACGGATTTGCCGACTGACCTTGCCGATATCCCGGCGGAAAACACTGACGAACGGATTGCTTTGCTGTACCGAAGTATTGCGCAATTAGAAGAAAACGAAAGGTTGATTATTTCTATGGTACTCGAAGACCTTCCGCAAAAACAGATTGCCGAAATCATCGGTATTTCGGAAGGCAATGTCCGGGTACGCATTCACCGAATCAAGGAAAAACTCAGTTCAATCATGAAATACTATGGACAATTTTGATGACTTGAAAAACCTGTGGCAGCAAATGCCTGTGCAACCGCTGTTGTCGGCGGCGGAAATGAACAAAAAAGCAGCCGATTACCAAAATAGCATGAGACGCAAGTCTGTTTTCGCCATCGGCTGTCTGTTGACGACGCTGGTTTTTATTATCTTGGTAGGTTTTTGGATTGAGCCGCAATACGTAACCACACGCATAGGCATAGTCATCACCATCGGAGCCATTGTGATGGCAGTTGTAGCACAAAGCCGACTGATCAAAACATTATTGCCTCAGCAATCAGTGGAACTTGATAGCCGACATTATTTGGAGCAGATGGTTGCGTACCAGAAAAGCATGAGGAATGTTCAGACAAAAATCCTTTCTCTGTACTTCGTGTTGTTAAGTTTGGGCATTGGCCTGTATATGTTTGAGTACGTGATGAAAATGCCTGTTACGGGACGTTTTCTTGCCGTTTCTTTGACGGCCGCATGGATTGCGTTCAATTGGTTTTACATCCGTCCCAAGCAGATTGCCAAGCAACAGTCCAAGGCCAATCAAATCATCGAACAATTAGAGAATGTGTGCCGGCAGTTGTGAGAGGCTTTGGTTGGCATGACTTGATGCGAACAGGTGTTTCGCTTTACAGTTGCAGAAGAAAGCGAAATACCTATAATCGTATCCGTTTCATTCGTATGCTGTTTTTCGTTTTGGGCAAAAAACGCCCAAAACGGGATTGTTCGGGCAGCGTTGCTGCCTTGCGTTTGGAGCAAAAAACGCCCAAAACGCCGACGGAAGGCTCTATATTGTAACACAGTTACCTTGCTGCGGCTACCGAACTGACCACCGCAGCGCATTCTCCACCAGCCGCACAAAATCCGCGTTTTGCCAAACGGCCGCCGTGTGCCCCATAGATGTATAGAACGTCTTGCCCTTGCCCACCGTCCGGTACCAAGCCACCGGATGATACTTGCCCATGCCGAAATTCTTGTCTTTGATCCACAGCAGGTTACCGTTGGGAATAATCTTGTCGCCATTGATGTACGACAGTATTTTCATCTCTTTCGGCTGGCTGAAAAAAACATACCACTCGTCCTCTTGGCTCCACGACGGGGACAGGTTTTGGGTGAGCGTCGAGTCGGCGGTGGGTTCTGTGTACACATCTGTCTTCTGTAGCTGCGGATTGAGCGGGTGGTGCGAAAAACGGGCACCAACCAAGTTCTGTTCGTACCAAGGCCAGTGGTGCGAGTCGTCGCCGGCCCCGTGGATGCCCAGCAGCGTGCCGCCCGCCTCCACGTACTGTCGCAGGGCTTCCTGCTGCTCGTCGTTCAACACACGGCCTGTGGAGTTGTTGAAAACAACGGCTTTGAACTGTCGCAGTTGCCCTGCATTGAAAACACCGCCTTCTTCTGTCGCATAGACAAACCAATTGTTCCTTTTGCCCATTTCTGAAAAAACAGGCTTGGAAGCCTCGATGGATTCACTATGCCGATAGCCGGTTGTCTTTGAAAATACCAAAACAGCCGCTTGGTTGGGCGGAAATGAAATGGCCGGTTTCTCTGTCTCGTAACTGACGGGAAAGCCGTTCTTTACCTTATAAACAAACAGCCCCAACGCCACGCCCAAAACAAGGACGATGCCGAGCAGACTCCAGAGAACGATTTTGAGTAATTTTTTCATAACAATTGGAAGTTGGCTTTCAGATGATATTTTTCTGTTAAAATACAGACAGAAACAATATATTTCTAAACCAAAATGTTCATTCTTGTCTGTGAATACATGTAGGCCGTTTTGAGCGATTTTTGCCTAAAACGGCATCTTGTAGTCACATCCGCTGTCAATTAATCGTCAAAATCAGGCAACAACTTCCGTACTTTCTTTTTCCAATAGGCGGAAGCCAATTTCAAGTCCCGTTTTTTCACTTTGTCCATAAAGAAGCTTTCGTTGCCTTTGAAGCAAATGTAAGCATTTGATTCGCCGTTCGAGTCGTACCAAAGATAGGGATGAACAAGGATAAAATCAGTGTCGTCCGGTTCTTTGTACGGGCCGATGCTCCGCAAAAGACCCAACATGGCGAGCATGACGAAATAGTTTTCACTGAACATCAGGATAGACACGTACCAAGTCTGGCTGGCTTCGTCGTAATCCAACGACACGCCGTTTTCCGGGTCTTTTTGCCATGCTTTCAGTGCGGCGCGGTTTGTTTTGCTGCCGTAAGGTTCCAAATCTTCGCGCCGAAGCGTTGATTTGTCATACATTTCGCGGCTGTCCCACCAAGCGTCCCAGCCCGGCAAGTCGGCGAATGGCGCGGGCGGGGCGGACAGAAATTTCTTCAGTCCATTCGGCTTGATTTTGATTTTTGCGAACAGAGAGCTGGGTTCGGACATGGCTTTCACGGATAGTAAGTACAGAGTCGTTAGTAGTCAGCCGTCAGTGGTTAGTTAAAATCAAAA
>JALOMD010000470.1 GCA_025455595.1 Cytophagales bacterium
TCATTCCGTCATCCAATCATTCAAAATTGTCCCCGATGCGCAAGCGTTCCATGGAAGAACTCAACCGGTTGTCGGTCGAAGCCTTCAAAAATACGAAAAAAAATCCCTTTGTCCTTTTGCTTGACAATGTGCGCAGTGCCCACAACGTAGGTTCGGCGTTCCGTACAGCCGATGCCTTTGCGATTGAGAAAATAGTGTTGTGCGGCATCTCCGCCACGCCGCCAAACCGCGAAATCGCCAAGACAGCGTTGGGAGCCACAGAATCAGTAGTGTGGGAACACTGGCCGAACAGCGAAGAAGCCGTTGCCCGACTGAAAGCAGACGGCTATCGGATTATAATCGTGGAACAAGCGGAGGGCAGTGTGCCGCTGCACCGACTGAACGTTGCCGACAATGAAAAACTCTGTTTCGTATTCGGCAACGAAGTGTTCGGTGTGGATGAAAAACTGTTCGCCCTTGCCGATGCCTGTGTCGAAATTCCACAGTTCGGCACCAAGCATTCGCTGAACGTTTCTGTGAGCGTAGGCGTGGTGTTGTGGGAGTGTTGCCGGAAATTAGTGGCAAGCATTGAGTCTTAAGTCGTCAGTGGTCAGTCGCCAGTCGTCAGTTTTATTATTAGACAAAAGACGCAAGGGCACAGCGAAAAGAGCGGCCCAGGTCTGGCGAGCCCTCTTTTCTTTTTCGTCTTTGCCCTTTTGTCCAGTAATAAAAACTGACGACCGACCACTGACAACTCTGTACTTGTGACCCGCTTCCGAACAATTGAGCAACAGACCCGGCTGTTTTGATGCTGTCTCTGTCGTTCAATAGTTGTCCTGACTGCAAAAACATTTGAAAACAGCGCGAAAAACAAACATCTTGAAAATCATTCTGCTCACCGCTCCGTTATGTTCCAAATACGCCCGGGCAAGTGTAAAACCTCTCTCAATACAGCCTCTGGCACTGTTTTTTATGCTTTTAGACAATTTCAAGAGTCGTTTTTCAGATTTTTTCAGAAAAAAAACAGTAAATTCCTTGCATTGAATTTGGAGGTTATTGTATTTGCCCCTACTTTTACGGCCAAGGTCTATTATTTTAAAAAATTCTCAATTGTCATTCTCAAAAACAACAAATCCTCAATGAAAAACCAAAGCGTTAGCAAGAAGGAAATTTCCGCCATGATTCTTGACAAGATTCAGGAAGTGGTATCCGAGATTCACGCCGAAGCGGCCAAATCGGTACAGAAAACATTGGCTGACAGTGCAAAGAAAGTAGCCAAGAAATTCAGCAAAAGCCTGAAACAACTGGCTGAACAAGCACAGTCTGCCGCTGCTGCTGCACCCGCCGCCGCACCCGCAAAACGTGGCCGCAAGCCCGGCTCTGTAGCCAAAGCCAAGGCTGAAACCGCTCCCGCCGCTGCTGCTGCACCTGCAAAACGTGGCCGCAAGCCGGGTTCTGTCAACAAAACGACTGCCGCCGCTGCTCCGAAAGCCGTTGCCAAGTCTGAAGCTGACAAAAAAGCCGCCAGTCAGAAGAAAATAGACGCTTTGGCTCGTGCACGTGCCGCCAAAGCTGCTAAAAAGACTGGCGATGCCAAACCCGTTGCTGCTGCCAAACCAGCCAAGAAAGCCGCTGCCCCCAAAGCAGCCGCCAAGCCTGAAGCTGACAAAAAAGCGACCAGCCAAAAAAGAGCCGAAGCACTGGCCAAAGCACGCGCCGCCAAAGCTGCCAAAAAAGCAACTGATGCCAAGCCCGCTGCCAAAGAAGCAAAGCCAAAGGCCGCTGCAAAACCGGCTAAAGCTGCCGCCAAGCCTGCTGCTGACAAAAAAGCCGCCAATCAGAAGAAAATAGATGCTCTGGCTCGTGCACGTGCCGCCAAAGCTGCTAAAAAAGCCGCTACGGCCGCCTAAAAAACACAAGTCGACATCCGTTGCCTCTGTGGAAAGCCCGTCATTGCGACGGGCTTTTTTGTTTTATATTCAAAGTGTGAGGGTAAAGAATTCTTATATAACAAGAGCACACTACTGGACAAAAGAAGAAAGAGCAAAGAAAAAAGAGTGAAATAGGCTCGGCAAACCCTCTTTTCTCTTTCTTCTTTACTCTTTCGTCCTGTAGTGAGAACAGAAATATATGCATCTGCGTCCATACCCCATGCCCACTCCCCATACTGTCTGCCCTAAAATAATTGAGTATCTTTGACGCAAAAGTACGTTTAAGTATCTTGGCTCTCTATAGACAGTTGGGGTAACCGTTTTGGGCAAAAATTGCTCAAAACGCCAACCTGCAACCTTAAACCTGTAACTTTCAACCTTCCATTCGCACTTCGTACCTCGTAAATCGTACTTCAACATGATCCAACGTCCTTTCAATCTGCAAAAATGGATTGACGAAAACCGCCACTTGCTCAAGCCTCCGGTGGGCAACCAGCAGGTTTACAAAGCCAATGATGATTTCATTGTAATGGTGGTGGGCGGCCCCAATGCCCGCAAGGATTTTCACGTGGATGCGGGCGAAGAATTGTTTTACCAATTGGAAGGCGACATCACAGTCAAGATTGTGGAAAACGACCAGATTGTGGACATGAACCTGACGGCCGGCGACATGTTTCTGTTGCCGCCCAACGTGCCGCATTCGCCGCGCCGCACGGCAGGCTCTGTAGGCTTGGTGGTGGAACGCTACCGCAAGCCTGACGAACTCGACGGTTTTCTGTGGTTCTGTGAAAACTGCGGCAACAAACTGCACGAAGAGTACGTGCCTGTCAGTGACATTGTGGGTCAGTTGCCCATAGTCATGGACAGGTTCTGGTCGTCAATGGAACTGCGCACTTGCAAGCGGTGCGGCACTGTCATGGAAAAGCCGAATTGAAATCGTTGTATTGTTGAATGGCTGTTTAAGATTTTCCGTTTTGGCCGTTTGCTGCCCAAAACGCACCTACTGTAGGGACGGGGCTTGCCCCCGCCCTGTCCGGCACAGACTCGACCAAGTACAATCCGAGCCTGTGAGAAACAAGGGCGGGGGCAAGCTCCGCCCCTACGATTTGGAATCAGAAGCCGAAATACAGTCGTGAATTGTTTTCTCAAACAAGCAGCAGCGTTTTGAGCAAAATTTACCCAAAACGGCAATTGTGTACCGTGTAGTTATCTGCGTAACCACAGCCTTAAACCCATGCAACTGATCCAACACACCGAATCTGTCTGGACAATAGAGGAATTCTTGACTCCTGGCGAATGCGACGAACTCGTTGCATTGAGTGAAAACATAGGCTACGATGAAGCCGAAGTAAGCTTTCCTTCCGGGCCGACGATGATGAAAGGCCTCCGCAACAACTACCGCCTTCTGTACAAAGACGACCAACTGGCCCAGCGGCTTTGGGAAAAATTGCAACCACACGTGCCAAAGGAAATTGAAAATGCGCACGCCACAGGCCTGAACGAACAGTTTCGCTTCTATCGCTACGAAAACGCCCAGCGTTTCAAACGCCACATTGACGGACGTTTCAAACGCAACGAACAGGAAGAAAGCCGTGTCACTTTCATGATTTACCTGAACGATGGTTTTGAAGGCGGCGAAACGGCTTTTGACACGGTGACGATTATGCCCAAGACCGGCACTGCATTGTGTTTTGTCCATGAACTCAAACACGAAGGATGCCCGGTATTGTCGGGTACAAAATACGTGTTGCGTTCAGACGTGATGTACGGAAAATACGGCTATTCCTGAACGCATCCAATCAGCCGTTTTGGGCAAATTTTGCCCAAAACGGTCACCAAACCGAAACCACGAGGACATGGTGAAAATTCGCAGCGCAACCGTAGATGATATTTCTGTCATGCACGGCTTTGTCGAGGAGTTGGAGGAGCAGAAA
>JALOMD010000471.1 GCA_025455595.1 Cytophagales bacterium
CGCCCCGACGGCTCGCTGTACACCTGCCAGGATTTCACGCTGCCGCCCAACCAGATTGACCTGTTCGAATACCTGCTCGCCAACAACAAGCTCGAACAAATCCGCGACTACGACGAAAGCCTGCTGCACATTATCTCAGACAATGTGCTGGCGATGATAAAGGCGGGCACCGAAGGCTGGGAAATCATGGTGCCCACGCAGGTGGCCCGCATTATCAAAGACAAACGGCTGTTCGGCTACCCGGCGGGCGGCAGCACTTACACGCCGCTCTCGGAAGTGGCCGCCAACAGCACCGACAACAGCGACCCCGGTCTGGCGTATTGATACCAATTTGGAAGTCGGGACACGGATTTGGAAATTTTAAATCTGCTGACAACCAGATTGTCGCATCGGATTTTTGGTGTAAGTCCTGCGTCCAGTCTCCCTTGAGTAGAAAAGCGGATTGTAGAAAAGCGTTTTAGGCGTTCCCGCCGGTTGCGGGATTTGACAATTTTTGCCCAAAACGTTTGTAAACCATTCAACCATTCAACCATTCAACCATTCAACCATTAATGCTTATTTCCCTCATTGCCGCCATGAGCCTGAACCGCGCCATCGGGCTTGACAACAAACTGCCGTGGCCGCATCTGCCCGCCGACTGGGATAACCTGAAACGCGTAACAGCCGGAAAAAAAATGATCATGGGTCGCAAAAGCTATGAGTCGCCCGACCGGATTTGGTCGAAGGCTGGCAATGTGGTGATTACGCGGCAAGTTGACTATCAGACGGATGCGGGCTTTTTGGTCGCCGACAGTTTGGAAAAGGCACTGCAATTGGTGGGCGATGTGGACGAGGTTTTCATCCTCGGCGGTGAGGAGATTTTTAAAATCAGCCTGCCCATTGCCGACCGTATTCACCTGACGATTGTGAAAGGCGTGTTTACAGGCGATGCGTTTTTTCCGGAGTTTTCTGAAAACGAATTCATCGAAACAAGCCGTGAAGGACACGCCGCCGATGCGAAGAACCCGCTGGATTATGCGTTTGTAGTGTATGAACGACGTTGAGATGCTGTTTATGACATTTGTTCGTCGGGTCGCCTGCGGATGGCTAACCAGACATTTCGGTTGCCACAATCAGCATCATTGACGGCATGTATCAATACTTCAAAACCGTATTGCTTGAGCAATGAGCGGTATTCCTTCGAATCCAAACTGGCGTGATATACCTTGTGTCCTTCCATTTGGCCGTACACTTCTCCGTTTTCGGTTCCCGAAGTAAAAAGCAGCGTCCCGCCTGGCGCAACATGAGAATCAAAAACGGGGAACATGTTCCGCTGGTCGTCAACAGAGAGGTGGAAGAAACTGTCCCAAGCAATGATAGCGTCAAATTTTCGGCCAAGGTTCAGCTCCCGCATGTCTGACCGAATCCATTCCATCTGTGGAAATCGTTCCTTGCACATGGCAATCATTTTGGCCGAACCGTCAACACCCGTGACCGTGCATCCTTTTTCAATCAAGAACCGGGCGATAGGTTCTCCCGATCCGCAACCCAAATCAAGTATGGTAGGATTCGGGTTGATTTTTTCTAACAGAGAAGTTAAATAGGCTTTCTCTATCAATCTTTTGTCTCTGTTCTGATCAAACCAATCCGCAATGTCTTCGTACACATTGCCAATTCCACGGTCATTCATAAGGCTTTTTTGCTCAATGTAGGTTTTGCCTTTTGAAAATTGAAAATCCCGTCTTCAGCGGAAGATATTATTTTTCCGAAAGCTCAATCACTTCGTTTTTGTCGTTTACTTCCCATTCGTCGCCGTAAATAGACGCGTAGCGGATTTTTATTTTTACATCTGAGGTATTGTAAATCAGTTTGGAGGCGTGGCGTACATCGCTGGCCTCAAAAACGCGCACTTTTTCGGAAGCAGAGAAAACGTATTTCCGAATCGGATTTGTCAGTCGGTTTGAGTAATTGAATGTGGAATCATTGACAATCAATGTGGCGATTTCGTCAAACTT
Source organism: Cytophagales bacterium (assembly GCA_025455595.1). Lineage (GTDB taxonomy): Bacteria > Bacteroidota > Bacteroidia > Cytophagales > 172606-1 > Xanthocytophaga. The sequence continues at coordinate 1,995 of JALOMD010000471.1, forward strand.
GTCGTAGGTTTTGCCCTTGTACTCAAACACGACGTCGCGCACCACAGCCGGGCCAACCCCTTTGTTCTGTACGTCCAGAAAGAACACATTCTGGTAGATGCCCGAATGTATCTCCAGATACGGCCAAACCGACGCTTTCTGTTGGCTTTGCATAATGTCTGTCTGTACGACAGCGAACGCCACCGAACACAGGCTGATCAACAGCGAAATCAGCGACAACACCACCTCCGGCGACCACCGCAGGCGACGTTGTGAAGAAGGTGCGTTTTTGGCAGAGGCGACGGTTTTGGGCGGCATTTCTACAGAAGAAAATTCAAATCCAGTTCAAAGCCGGACAAGACATTTTCTCCGGAAAGTTTTTTGTCTTGAAAGCCTTTGGTTTCTTCCATCGGCTGGCCGGGACGATAGACGTACGCAGTCTGATTAGCTGTGTCAATGAGCCAGCCCAGCCGACAGCCGTTTTGGAGCCATTCCTCCATTTTGTCCTGGGCTTCTTTCACTGAATCAGAAGGCGATTTCAATTCCAGCACACAGTCTGGGCAAAGCGGCGGAAATTTTTTGCGTTGCTCGACGGTCAGGCTTTCCCAGCGGCTTTTTTCCACCACGGCCACATTTGGAGATTTTACGGAAGTGTCAGATAATCGGAAACCAGTATTGGAACCAAACACCAAGCCGAACTTAGTTTGTCGGTTCCAAACCGAAAAATCTGTGGTCAATTGTGAATTATTCGCACCTGTTTCGCCGCCCGCAAGTGCCATAAAAATGATGTCGCCGTTTTTGGTGCGTTCAAACTTGAGTTCGGGGTTGTCTTGGCAGAAGCGGAAAAATTCTTCGTCGTCCATGCGCAAGTCTTGCGCAAACCGCAACTGCATTTTTTCCATGTATTCCATAACGTTAGTCGTTAGCCTTGGGTCTTTAGTCGGAGAACCAACTTTATTTGATAAAGCACAAACGCAGCGTTTTAGGTAAAAAATGCTCAAAACGCTCTGTTTTCGGCCTTTCTCAAAGGTACTACTTTTCCACAAATCGTTTCAACTGGCTTTTCGCAAACGTCCACTCGGGTGTTTTGAGCGGGCCTTCAAAATTGGCACTGTACCACGGGCTTAGTTCCGCACTGTTCTGGTTCAGTAAAATCTGTGTTTCTTGTGCGGGCATGTAGCTTTGTGCCAATAGAAACAACTTTTCGCCTGTCTGTTTGTGCTGCGCCACGTCCACTACAATCACCGCGTGGCCGGGCGAGCCGCCTTTGATGAACACGTCGCCGATTTGTATTTCTTTCAGTGAAATGACAGACGAGAGTTCCTTGCTCAACGAAAGTGTGCCGGCGTAGGTGAACACCAAGTCCATGTACTTGCGGAATATGGCGTAACCGTAGTCTTTCTTCGCGGTTTTGTTCCAAGTGATTTTGTTGCCTTTCACCATGGCGCGGTAGCCTTCTGCGTATTTTGTGTACAGGGCATTATCGCCGTTGGTGAAGCGGAAGTGAATGTCTGTGTATTTCTTCTGTTGGTACAGATGCTCGGCCCGCAGGCGTATGACGGCATCGGCACATTGCTGCAAGTCGCGGCTGCCGATTTCCATGTCCACCACGGCCGCATACACGCCGCGATTGGTTTTCGTGGTGCCGTCGTGGTATTTTACAGTTACGCCGTGTGGTTTCAACGGCAGGTTTTGCAGGTAGTGTGCAAACGACCCGGTTTTCGCTGAAACACGTTCATAACCAACAGGCGGCTTAAACCGGGTGGCAATGGTTTGACCTGTCTTTATCAGATGCGCCTCGTTGGCTTGGCCACAGGCGGTTTGGGCGGGAATAGAGGAAAGAAGAAAAAAGATGG
>JALOMD010000472.1 GCA_025455595.1 Cytophagales bacterium
GCCTACTTCGTGGCCGGACAGTTGCCACTCGCCAGAGGCGAGCGGCTGCCCTACGTTTTTTTTATAAGTCCCTGATTGTCAGCCTATAGTAACTCTATTACAAAAGCGATGACCTCTTCGTAATCAAATTGATGCCCAAAGACAAAACGCAAGAAATTATTTTGGCCAAAGGCATCTCATTGAACGGTAGTTTCGAGAACTTGATTTCCGAAACGGAAAGACTGATACGCATTGGCAAACAAGAGTCGAAAACACCGAAATCCGACTGGAAATACACATTGAACGACGGTGATTTATTGGCGATTCCCGTTTTGCAATTCAATATCGAAACCAACTACGAGAATTTGGAAGGCCAACAATTCTACTGTGGAAAAACTACGCGAACCGTGCGTGTTGCCTATCAACGAACTGCCTTGAAACTCAATGAAACAGGTGCAGAGGTAGAGAGCGAGGCTATGTCTATGACTGACAGTGCGGGTGCGTTCCCAAATCAGTTGCCAAAACCAAAAATACTGACTGTTGACAAGCCCTACTGTTTGTTTCTGGCAAAAAGGCAGGACAAGTTAAATCCGTATCTGGCGGTTCGGATACTGAATGCCGAATTAATGACGAAGCATCGAAAAGCGTTTTGAGCATTTTTTGCCTAAAACACCCGTCTGTTGTCTTGGCGTTCGGCGGATTCCGGTCAGACGCACCGCGTGCAGACCTGCGTGTAAAACGCGTCCCGACAAGTCGGGATTTGCCCAAAACGCTTTAGTAGAACAAAATTTTAAACAACCTCTCACACATTCTCCTCCACAAATTCAATCAAATCCTGAATCTTGCGAACCACGATTACATTATCAGGCGCGTAGATGTCTTGCGAAACCGTTTGATAGCCAGACACCAGCACAGTGGCTTTGGGAAAAGCCGCCGACAGTTTGTTGATGTAGCCCTGCACCTCGTCTGGCCCCGGCGTGGAGGTGATGACGGTGAAAATGTAGTCCGGGCGATGGACGTTGTACACCGTTTCCACGTCTTGGAAAGGCAGGCTTTGGCCCAAATACACCACCCGCTGCCTGCGGGTACGCAGCAGGTAGTTGGCAAACAGCAGGCTCAATTCGTGCATTTCGCCGTCGGGCAAGAAGAGCATGTATTTTTTGGTGGCCGGGCCGTAGTTCATCACTTGGCCGTCGGTTGCCACAATCACTTTCTGCCGAATCAAATGCGAGATGAAATGTTCGTGGGCCGGATTGATGGCACCGGTTTGCCACAAAATGCCGATTTTGGTCAGGAACGGGAAAATGATTTGCATCATCGTTTGTTCAAAACCCATCTGCAAGGCGCATTTCGTCAAAATCTTCTCAAAACGCTCCTCGTCCAAGTCAACCATTGAAATGGTCAACGCCTGTATCTGGTCGGCGTGGCGCATCCCTTGGTCGCTGAGTTCCAGCACCTGCCGATGCATAGCCTCCGGCGACATCTCGGCGATTTTCGAGATTTTGAAACCGTGTTCCTGCAACAATGAAATATTCAGCACCAGTTTCAGGTCACGGTCGTCGTAATACCGGATGTTGGTGTCAGTCCTTTTCGGGCTGATGATGTTATAACGTTGCTCCCAAATGCGCAAGGTGTGCGCCTTGATGCCCGAAAGGTTCTCCAAATCTTTGATCGAATAAACACTCATCGCTTGACAGGGTTATGCATGGACAAAAGCGTCAAAACGCCGGACGACGCTGCCGGTTGCAAGATTTATACACCTGAGATTGCGGGAAAAAATACTCGGAGGGAGCGGGGCGACGGGGGCCGTTGCCCACTTACAGCCGGAGTGACCGTTCTCTGTTGATAGCCGAAGCTTGGGTAACAGACGTATGGTTGATCCAGTGACGCGTTGCTACGGATAGCGTGCAAAACGTTTTGTCTTACATGATACTAAACCGATTAGAGGGCACTTTGTTTGATTTTTTGAAAATTTTACAATTTTTCGTTTCCAAACCACGCCGTGTGTTGGCCCCGCGCAGTACAAACATAGTTATTTTTACTCACTTTCGGTGGTTTTAGTAATAAATCGCTGAAAGAAATGCAAAACAGGCATCTGGCTTTCTTTAACAGGCCGTCAAGCCAGCCAGCGGCCCGCCAAAAGACAACCCAAGAAAAACAGAAACTGGACAATATAAACCAACACCGCCAGCGGATTACGCAGCACGGGCACCAGTGCCTTGAAAACCCCGTGCAATACCAACGACACGCCAAACCAAGCGACATAGTTGCGCAGCGGCACTGTGTTGTCTCGCCACGACCAGAAATCCAACCGCATGGCTACGGGTTCGATTATCCCGTCAATGAGCACCATCAAGGCGGCGGCAACCAACGGTTGCAACCAATTCATTTTCAATAATTTCTCAGATACGGTACGGGTGGCGTAAATCAGCACCAGCCAGTTGCAACCGATTACCAGCGGCACTTCCCAGAGTTTCCAGCCCAGCACCGGCCCGTACCCGTAATGCCCGAAAATCACGCCCGTGTGTACGCCCGCCACCTCTACCAAGAAACCCGCCAGAAAAGCAATGGCGGCGAAGAGCCAAAACCGACCGGTGTACGGCTGGTGGCAGTACAGCAACATGACGGCAGTGGCAATCAGATTGAACGGCGTGAGCAGGGAAAACAGCGGCCGCGTCACGTGCCAGTTGAGACCGATGAGGCCCGCCATGTGCATGGAAACGAGCAGGTAAATGCAAACCTTGAAGCCAAACGGCGTGGCATTTTGACGGACAAGCGGGTGATCTATGGACGACATCGGCAGAAAAATCGTTTTTTTTCAAATACCGAACGCACTTTGCCGCCAATTGTTTCTATACTCGCAAAAAATCAGTCGTTAGTCGGCAGAGGTCGGTGGCCAGTCAGGCAAACTGCTAAAACCCTCTTGGCGTTTCGGGCAAAATTTACCCGAAACGGGATTGTCCGGGCGGCCGTGCCGCCTTGCGTTTTGGGCAAATTTTGCCCGAAACGCCCCGCGACCATCGCTAACGACTTACCACTAATCACTAACGACTCAATACTTGCCATGATTCTTTACAACGTCACCATCAATATCGAAAACAACGTTCACGACGAATGGCTACAGTGGATGCGCGAGCATCACATTCCGAACATTCTGCTGACGGGCCTGTTTGTGGATACTAAGATCTTGAAATTACTCACCGAAGTTGACAATGGCGGCACCACATATTCGTTCCAGTATTTCTTGAACAGCCTGGAGGATTACCATGAATACGAACGTAAATACGCCCCGTCGCTGCGTGATGAACACGATGCCCACTACGGCGGCAAGTACGTGGCTTTCAGAACGTTGCTGGAGGTGATTGAGTAAAAGCCCCCACCCGGTTTCACCTCAGCAACAGCACGTTGCCACGCCTCACCACCTCGCGGCCAAGCTGGTCTTCTATCCGGACGATGTAGGCGTAAGTGCCCGCCGTGGCACTGTACAGATTGTTGCGGCCGTCCCAACTGATGCCCCGGTTGTTGGAAGAAAACACGATTTCACCCCAGCGGTTGTAAACCACAATGCGATAGGCGTTTATGAACAGCCCTTTTACGTCGAGCCGGTCGTTGGTGCCGTCGCCGTTGGGCGAGAAGGCATCCGGCACAAAAATGCGGGCGTTTTGGCGGATTTCCACGATATTAGACGCAATGGGCGAGCCGTTCGCCCCGGTCGTGACGATACGGAAGCGGAGCAGTTGGTTAGTGGTGTCAAGTGGGAAAAAGAATGACTGCGTACCGGGCGGCTGCGTCTCCGATTCCACCACCCCGTCCGATGCGTTCAGTTTTTCCACCGAATACTCGGTTCC
>JALOMD010000473.1 GCA_025455595.1 Cytophagales bacterium
CGCACGACGACTACGTGGCCGCCGCCGAAGAAACGGCAGGCCGCCCGCTACGCGACTACTTCGACGAATGCATCACCGGCACCGCGCCGCTGCAACACCGGCTGGCCCGCGCCTTGGCCTATGTGGGCTGCACGCTGCACACCGAGCCGGTTGCCGAACGCCCCGGCTGCCTCACCGTATGCATCACCGCCGACGGCGAAAATACAAACCGCCGGAAATGGCTGAGCCTTAGGTCAGAGGTCAGAACGCAGAGGTCAGAATTGTAATCCATGTTTCAACCTACGCGAAATCGGAGCCTACCGCAAGTTTAGCAAAGCGTAACTTGTGGCTATCCTTTAACCAGTTTTCAACTGACGCAAGCTGAAAGCTTGCTTTAAAATAGCTCCAAGCCACAGGCTTGAAGCAGTTCTTCACTTTTTGCGTGAGTCCTAATTGAATTTTGAATGGTGGAATGAGTGAATGACGTTTTGGGCAAAAATTGCCTAAAACGCTCTCTTATTTCTTTTCACTTACTCTCAAATCAGAAATTAACATGCAGTAATTTGATAATCAGATATTTATACTGAGTTTCACACCTAATACTCAAGACTAACGACTCAAGACTCAAGACTAAAATTTTTGTATTCCCGCCGGAAACCCTTACATTTGCAGCCCAAAAATTGACGGACGGGTTCCGTCGCATCCCATAAAAACATGGCAGTAAAAATCAGATTGTCGCGTCGCGGACGCAAGAAAATGGCGATGTACGACATCGTCGTTGCCGATGCCAGAGCACCACGAGATGGTCGCTTCATCGAAAAACTGGGTAACTACAACCCTAACACCAACCCGGCCACCGTTGTGCTTAACACCGACAGTGCCCTGAAATGGCTCCTCAACGGTGCCCAACCCACTGACACAGCCCGCGCCATTCTTTCGCACGAGGGCGTGATGCTGCGCAAACACCTGCAAGTGGGCGTAATCAAAGGTGCCATCACCCAAGAGCAAGCCGACGGCAAGTTTGCCGACTGGAAAAACTCCAAAGAGCAACTGGTAGGCAACAAAGTGGCTGGCCTTGCCAAAGCCAAAGACGATGCCGCCGCCGCCCGCTTGGCCGACGAAACCAAGAAAAAAGAGGCCCGTGCCGCTGCCATCCAGCAGAAGAACACGCCTCCCGCCGAAGAAGCACCGGCACCTGCCGCCGAAGTTGAGGAAGCACCTGTTGCCGAAAGCGAGGAGGCCACGCCTGCCGCCGAAGCCGAAGAACAGGCTTGATTGCAAAAACACTACGTTGACGAACAAAGGAGGCCACGCGCCTCCTTTGTTGTTTAGCCCCACCCCGGCCCTCCACAAGGGGAGGGAGAAAAAACGGATTTCGGAAAAAGCTTTTTGGACACATAATTCTTAATTCTGAATTCACAATTCTGAATTGAAATGCACATTCCGTTCTACTCGACCGAACGCCAGCACCAAGCCATTGGCCCTGCTTTGCAAGCGGCCATGGAAACCGTGTTGGCTTCCAACCGCTACGTGCTGGGCGAGCAGGTGGCTGCGTTCGAGGCGGAGTTTGCGGCCTTGTGCCAAACCGAGCATTGTGTGGGTGTTTCCAACGGGCTGGATGCGTTGCACTTGGCCTTGCGGGCCTTGGGCATCGGTTCTGGCGACGAGGTGATTGTCCCGGCGCATTGTTTCATTGCTTGCGTGCTGGCCGTGATGCACACCGGAGCCAAGCCGGTTTTGGTGGAACCCGATCCGGCCACGTACAACCTCGACCCAAGCCGCATTGCCGCCGCCGTGACTACCCGAACCAAGGCGGTGATGGCGGTGCATCTGTACGGCCGCCCGTGTCCGGTGGCGGAAATTGTGCAAACGGCCCGCAGGCACAATTTGTACGTGATTGAAGACACTGCCCAAGCCCATGGCGCAATGGCCGACGGACGGCCATCGGGCAGTTGGGGACACTTGGCCGCCACGAGCTTTTACCCAACCAAAAACCTCGGTGCCTTGGGCGACGGCGGTGCGGTGACGACCAACGATGCCGAGCTTGCCCGCCGCATGCGGGTGCTGCGAAACTACGGATCGGCCGAAAAATACCACTGCGAAACACCCGGCTTCAATGCCCGCCTCGACGAACTGCAAGCCGCCTTGCTGCGTGCCAAACTCCCGCATTTGGCCGATTGGAACCGCCAACGCCGCCAGTTGGCCGCCTTCTACTTAAGCACATTGGCCAATGTGCCCGACTTGACTTTGCCGCCCGAAAGCCCTGACTCGGTATGGCACTTGTTCGTGGTGCGCACCGCCCGCCGCGATGGACTGCAAAAACACCTCCAACAACACGGCATCGGCACGCTGATTCATTACCCGGTGCCGCCGCATCTCCAAGCGGCCTGCGCCAGCCTTGGCCATCGCCCCGGCGATTTCCCCATTGCCGAAAAAATTGCCGAGACGTGCCTGAGCCTGCCGCTGTATCCGGGGCTGACCGCCGAGGAAGCAAATTACATTGCCGATACGGTGCGTCAATTCAATTTTGAATGAGTGAATGATGGAATGATTGAGTAGCCGTTTTAGGCAAAAAACGTTTAAAACGTCCGCACAACCTTCATAGGGTTCAAAACCCTATGAAGGTTTGTCCGCACTTTGGCGTTTTGAACGTTTTTTGCCCAAAACGCCGCTTGAGAACCCGTTTTTCGTTTGCAGCTTCTGTCCATCTGTGCGTGGTTACCTATTTGCAGACTGACGAAATTGGGCGAGAAACTTACGTTACCACTGCGGATATGGCGATATTTTTTGGATGGCGGTTAAACCTTTGGCGGTATCTATGCTCAAAAGGACGTTTTTAAACCTATAACAACAGAAAACTATGCGTATCAACATGAATGCGAAAACTTGGGTGGCGGGCCTTGCTTTGGTGGCCGCCGCTTTTTTTGCCCAACAAGCCGAGGCGCAAACCGCCCAAGGCGACCGTCGTGACCGGGTGGAAGACCGCCGCGACCGCAGGGAAGATGTGCGTGACCGGGCCGAAAACCGCCGTGACCGACGCGAAGACGTACGCGACCGCAAGGAAGACCGCCGCGACAAACGCGAGGACATCCGTGATGCCCAACACGACGGCGGCCGCTTGGACAGAATCGAAGACCGCCGCGACAAACGGGAAGACGTACGCGACCGACGCGAAGACCACAGAGACCGGCGTGAGGATGTACGTGACCGCAACGAAAATCGCCGCGACCGGCGCGAAAACCGCCGTGACCGCCGCAATTGACACCAATTTTGAATTGACTGGAAATCAATGGCTTGCGAATGCGTGAATACGCAGCCGATCTCTAAATTCGGTAGAGAGTCGCAAGTGATAAGCGGCAAGTCGTCAGCGGTTAGTGAAAATAACAAAACCCCGGCGGGCCGTGTCCTGCCGGGGTTTTGCTTAGGGCCACACTACAAGACGAAAGAGGGTTTGCCGGGCCGCTCTTTTTTCTTTGCTCTTTCGTCTTTTCTCCAGTAGGATGATTATTTCACGTTTTTCTTCACAAACTTCTCCAAGTCCCCGTTTCGATAGCCTTCCGTTCTGGCAACGACCACGCCGTTACGGTCAATCAGGAAAAAGGCGGGCGTTGCCCCGACTTTGAAATAGGCATTGGCTACGCCGGTTTCGTCCCACAAATCAATCCATGTAACGAGTCGCTTCGCCTCTTTGGCGGCGTTTTGCCAAACGTGGTACGTGGGGTCTGTCCAGACGGTCACTACCTCCAGTGTTTCGGCCATTTCGGTGTTGAGCTTCGCCGCTTCCGGCAGGGCCGTCAAACAAAACTGGCAACCGGACGAAGCCACCATCAGCAACCGGTGTTTTTTC
>JALOMD010000474.1 GCA_025455595.1 Cytophagales bacterium
AAAGGACGGCGGCCCGGCCCCGGCCTCGGGCGTGCCCGGCGGGGGGCCGACCGTCTCGGGGGGGCGGTAGCCGTTCACGTTCGTGTTCACGTCCCGGCGCGGGACGACCAGGCGGAAGGCCAGGCTGTCGCCGTCGGGGTCGAAGGCGGCCGGGTTGTGGCAGAAGCGCTGTCCGGTCTCGGCGTTGTCGACCGGCGGGTTGAGGAGCACCGGGGTGGAGTTGGCCCCCAGGGTGGGGTTGACCGTCAGCACCGTCTCGACGTAGAAGGGCGTGTCGACCGAGTTGCTCATGTTGACGATTCCTTCGTTGCGGTTGCGTTCCTGGAAGTAGATCACGTACCGGCCCGGGCCGGGGAAGGTGAAGCGGTAGGTGTACGTCAACTCCTCGGTGCATGTATCAAGTGGGCGACGCGGCGTATTCACTGCAGATTGTATCTCTCCAATAGGTGTGTTGCCTCGTGTTCCGTCGCCTCGTATCGGGACAAAGAACAGTGTCGCCTCCCTTTGATCAACCGCACCATCGCAAGTCTTGCGATATAGGGTAAGGGTGAAGACGTAGGTTCGACCCATCGGGTCGGTCGGGTCGAGCACGGCCGTGATCTGGCCCGCCCGGATGTGGGTGGCAAACGCCGCAGGGCTTAAAAACAACAGCAGTGCCAGTGCAACGCAAGACTCGAAAATTGCGAGAAGCATACGCCCCGACTTGCCATTCAATAACGGAGAAAGGCGGCAAATGTTGGACTGAAGGAAAGGAATTCTGTAACAAGAATTAAATCAAGCTTGCGGCATGCCGACTATCATTTGATAAGTACAAAGTCGCCAGTCAAAATAAAATCGCAAAAAACAGAAAGCAAATGATTGCAACGGTTTTTGGTGTCGGAAATAGTGCAAACTTATCTCTGCCAAGTACTTAGAAACATTTGAGTTTGCCAAAAGACGGAGTCTGCTCGCAAAATACAAAAGCGGGGCCGGATTGAAAAACGCAATCCGGCCCCGCTTTTGAGCGGCCTTTATTTCTATGCACATTACGTACACTACACCGTTTTGGGCAAAAATTGCCCAAAACGCCCGGTCAATCCGCCATGGTTTTTTCGCGAACCGACGAAGTGTTTTCGGCTCTTTCGCCTTCGTTTTTGCCCCAGCAACCGCACCGCTTGGCGTAGGCTTGGCGCAGTTTTTCGCGTTCTTCGGGAGTCATGGCGGCCAAGCGGGCATCCCAGCGGCGTTTCCAACGAATCCGCCGCACTTTCTGGCTTGGACGAAAAGCCCAAACCAACAACCGGGCCGCCACGAAAATGCCCAATGCTTGCCAAAAGTTGATGACCGGCCCGTTCATCACAGGCGGCACCGTCAGGTTCCACAGCCACATGATGCCCCAGCCAAAAAGCAGGAATCCCAACGAAATAAACAAGGCGGCTTTGAACGTATGCCAATGCTTTTTCATGGTGTCTGGTTTGAAGAGGCTGTATTTTTCTTAGCCGGTTGTAATGAGGCGTTTTAGGCAATTTTTGCCCAAAACGCCTGCTGTCTGTTGCCGCTTTGCCAGTCGCAATTACTCGCCGAGCATTTCGTCGTACAGCGATTCCAAGCGTTTGCGCAAATGCAACACTGCATAGCGTTTCCGCGACAGCAGCGTGTTCACCGTCACGCCGGTTCTTTCGGCGATTTCCTTGAAACTTTGCCCTTCGAGTTCGTGCCACACAAACACGTCGCGTTGCTCGGCCGGCAGTTCGTCCAAAGCCTCGGCCAGGGCATCCCACATACGGGTGCGGGCGTAAGTGCCTTCGGGCCCGTCGGTGGCGGGCGACAGCAACCGCGACAGGTTCCAGTCGTCTTCCGCGTCGCTGCCGTTCAGGTGTTGCTCCAGCGAATCGGGCTTTTTCTTGCGGTAGCGGTCAATGATTTTGTTGCGAGCCACCCGAAACAGCCACGCACTCACTTGTTCAATTGGCTCCAGGACGTTGAAGGTTTCGGCCAGTTGATAAAACACGTCTTGCAAAATGTCCTCGGCATCGGTTTTCTCAGGTACGCGTTTGCGGATGAAAGCCAACAAGCGATGCCGGTCATGTTGGAAAGCCAAAGCAATGGCCCGGTTCTTGTTTTCCGGCGAACCGTGGGGCAGCGGATTTTTCATTCGTATGGTATGGAGGAATAGCCTCGGTTAAAAGTGAAGACGAACAAAGGACAGTCGGTATTTTATGTGAAAACAGATTTTGACGGAAATAAGTTGAGAGTTTTGAGTGGCAGGTCGCAAGTGATAAGTCGTTAGTGGTGGCTTGCTGGAAATCGCTGACAAGGCGTTGACAGGCAGGGAACCAGGACTTTTCCAATCAAGACTAACGGTTCAGGACTCGACACATGGAATTGCGTTTTTCGGTGCGGGTAATTGGCGTACTTTTGTGACGTTTCAGCGAATGATAGTGTTTTGGGCAAAAATCGAAGATGCCGCACTCGGCGGTATTGCTCAAAACGGCCTGCATAAAGATTTTGATCAAGAAAAAGTGCGTGGCATGAACCGACATCGTCAATCGGTACGGGGCAAGGCCGCAGTACAGCCACCACAGACAAGCGTTTTGAGCAATACCGCCGATTGCGGCATCTTCGATTTTTGCCCAAAACGCCTAACTCGCATCCAAACTAACGACCAATGACTTAAGACTGACGACTTTTATGACGAACGGACTTTATTTCGTGTTGGCCTTGCTTGCTGGCGTGGGCGTGTCGGTGCAACTCGGCGTTAATTCGCAACTGCGCCAATCGGTGGCGCACCCGGTTTTGTCGGCACTGATCTCGTTTGCAGTGGGCACTTTGGTGCTGACACTGTATGTGTTCGGCACGGCACGGCAGTCGGTGCCGCCGTTGGAAACGTTTCGTCACATTGAATGGTGGAAGTGGACGGGCGGGCTGCTCGGAGCCATCTACGTGACCACGGCCATACTGGCGGCTCCGCGCATCGGGGCGGCCAATTTCGTGAGTTTGGTGGTGGCCGGGCAACTGCTGGCCGCGCTGCTGTTCGACCATTTCGGCTACGTAGGCTTTTTGCAGCATTCCATCAATTGGTACCGCGTGGGCGGGGCCGCGCTGATTGTGGTCGGTGTTTACCTGATTCAGCGGAATTGAGAGCCTCCCCCAACCCCCTCCCAAGGAGGGGGCTTTTGAAAACTCATCATTCATAACTCATCACTCAATCCGCTCTTTTCGTATTTTTGTGAACCACCTTTCCGAGCATCCACATGAAGATACTTTTGAAAAACGGCGGCGTAGCGATGATAGCTGTGCTGATGCTGGCGGCGAGCAGTTGCCGAAAACCCGCCACTGGCGACTACCAGAAACAAGCCGCCAGCCCGGTTCCGTTGCACCAGGCGGCAGCCAAACTCACCGAAGTCATCACGCACGACATCTTTTCGCCGCCCGTTGCGAGCCGCATTTACATGTATTCGAGCTTGGCCGCTTACGAAGCCCTGCTGCCGCATTCGCCCGGCCAGCAGTCGTTGGCCGGTCAGTTGAACGGCCTCACGCCCGGCCCAGCCCCCGAACCCGGCCAAACGTACTGCTTTCCGCTGGCTTCGGTGCGGGCGTTTATGGTCATGGCCCGCAACCTGACGTTCTCGGTGGAGAAGTACGACGAGTTTGAGAAAAACCTGTACGCCAGCTACCAAGACATGGGCATGCCAGACGACGTGTACGAACGGTCTTTGGCCTACGGCGACAGCGTGGCGTCGCACATTATCCGCTTTGCCGCCAAAGACAACTACAAGCAAACGCGCGGCTTCCGGCACACGATTACCAACCAAGCGGGCACTTGGGTGCCCACACCGCCCGGCTACATGGACGGCGTAGAACCCCAGTGGCACAAAATCCGCACGTTGGTCATGGACTCGGCGGGGCAGTTTGCGCCGCCGCCGCCGCCGCCCTACAACACCGATAAAAACAGCCCGTTCTACAAGGAGATGACGGAGGTTTATGAAGTGACCAAGAAACTGACCGAGGAGCAGCAGTGGATTGCCAACTTTTGGGACTGTAACCCGTTCAAGCTCAACGTGGCCGGGCACGTCAACTTCGCCACCAAGAAAATGTCACCGGGCGGCCACTGGATGAGCATCTCCAACACCGTCTCGCGCCAAGCCAAGGCCGACATCATGAAAACCGCCGAAACCTACGCCTTGGTTTCCATCGCCTTGTTCGACGGCTTCATCAGTTGCTGGGACGAGAAGTACCGCAGTGTCCGCGTCCGCCCCGAAAGCACCATCAACCAACTGATGGACAAAGACTGGGAGCCGCTGCTGCAAACGCCGCC
>JALOMD010000475.1 GCA_025455595.1 Cytophagales bacterium
TGCGTTTTGGGCAAAAAATACCCAAAACGCAGTCCTGAAATTACTAAAAAATCTTGAACCGGAGATGAATCGGTGTTTTTTCGGATTCGATTTGCGTGCGTATTTGGCTTGCCTTGCCATCCGTGGGAATCCCTGTCTGCCGACAGGCAGGCGCGATGCAAGACAGAAAACCGTTTTGGGCAATTTTTGCCCAAAACGAAAGACCCTCGTCCTGCCGGGCCGTGTCGGTTTCGGGCAAAACGAGGGTTGCAACTATTGCGAAATCGAACAGTTATAGGCGGCAGAATGTGACCACGTAGTTGTCCACCCGCGCCAGTTCTTCGGTGTATTCGTAGCGCAGCGTGGTTTGGGTTAGTTCCTTTATGTCACGGGGTTTGTTGTATTTGTCATCTGTATAGAGAGACGTGGTTTGGGTTAGTTCCTTTATGTCACGGGGTTTGTTGTATTTGTCATCTGTATAGAGAGATACCGTTACAAACCGTCCGTCTTCGCTCACCTCGTAGTCGTATGTTCCGGTGTTGCCATCACCCTGGCCGCTACAACCCTTGTTGAACCGGATAAACAATTCTCCGTTGTCCTTGAACTCGTATTCGTCGTCAATGGCGCATTCTTGGGTTTGGGCCGCGCCGTTTAGGGTTAGGGCTGTGATTCGCCATCGGCCAATGAGTTTGTTCAGCGTAGCGGTTTTGGGCGGAACGGGGTCTCCGGTGGCGTTGTTGCAGGCCGCCAACAGAATCAGGGCGAAAAACATCAGTCCTTTTCTCATTATGCGTACAGGTTAGTTGACTTTGCGGTACGTATACTCTTTAATGGTAGGCCCCACCCCTTCCTCGAAGCGAATCTTGAGGGTTGTTGCGTTCAATTCCAATATGCGCCAAGGTGTGTTCGCCGCAGGGTTTCTGGAAAATGCTATCGTGAACGACTGCCCGTCTTCGGCGACCTCGTAGCTGTACGAATCGGTGTTGTTGTCTGTGCCCGAACAGCCTTTGTTGAATCGCCGTGTCAACAGCCCGTCGTTGTCAAACTCCCATATATCATCTTTGCTGCAATCAAGTGTGATGTTTCTTCCGTTCTCCACAAAGCTCTCCACCTGCCAGCGGGCAATAAGTCTGCTCAAAGTTGCCGCCTTGGGCGGAACGGGGTCTTCGCCGTTGTTGCCGCAAGCAGTGAAAACAAGTGCGAGAACCGAAAGCAATACGTATTTTTTCATGTGTTTGATTGGGTTGAATAATAGGCTTGTGAATTGCCTTTAGGGAATACGGTCAAGGTAAGCCGTATAATCGTACGTGAACCGGCCGCTCACCTCCCGCCATTCCAGTATCAATTCGTCGCCCTGTAGTTTGCTGATGCGAAGCGTAATGCTGCTGCTGTTGTCCAAAGTGACCAAATCGAAGGCGTTGCCTTCTTCGTTCACCCTGTAGAAGAACCGCCCGTTCCGGTAGTCGCGGTTGTCTCCGCAACGGGTTTGCAAGTCGCCTACAAACTCCTCGTTTTCCTTGAATTCGTAGATGTTGTCACTTTCGCACCGGTCGCGTTCATTGACTCCGCCCGATACGTCGGTCAGCGTGAGGCGGTTCATTTTCCAACTGCCAATCAGGCGTGAAATGGTGAGTTGCTTGGGTGGCAACGGCTCGGTGCTGTCGTTGTTGCAGCCGGTTGTACAGAAAGCAATACCAACAATCAGTATTGACAAAATCTTCTTCATGAATCGTGCTTTTAAATTGTTGTGGGTTTTTGTTGACGGAATATCTGTGTGTTTTCAGTAAAATCGGCGTTTTGGGCGATTTTTGCCCAAAACGGATTGGCAAGGCGACTGCGCCGCCAAGCATTTTGAGCAATTCGTCAATCGGCCAAGCCGAAGCTGTAGCCCACTGTCAAGATCAGCGTGTTGTTGTAGAGCCGGCCGGTGTACGGGCCGTTGATGCTCGGCGCGTCGGTGAACGCGTTGGCAAGCCCGTAGTTGTAGCGTACCTCGGCGGTCATGCGGTGGGTGCGGGTCACTTTGGTGTCGAAGCCGAGACCTGCGTTCAGGCCGTAGTCGAACGACTGAAACTGCTCCCTGTCGGCGTAGCTGGTCGTGGCGAGCCGCCCGCCGAGGGTGCGGTCACGGAACGGCAGCGTGGACTCCGCCCCGAGCAAAAAGCCCGCCCAGGCACCGGCCGCCAGATAAGGTTTGAACTTGGCACCCGGCATGAGGTAGTAGTTGAACATCACCGGAATTTCCAAGTAGCTCAGGTTGTGGCGGCCCCGGACACCCTCGAACCGCAGCAGCGGCACCACTTGCGCCTCGGCTCCTTTGGTGGCATACAGCACCTCGGCCGTGAAGCCGATGCGCTGGTAGGAATGGTAACGGACAAACGCCCCCGCCGTAAAAGCTGTTTTGGGAAAATAATCGTCAAAAAACAGCCCTTCGCCCTGTAGCTCACCCACGCGCAGCGAAGAAACACCCGCCCCGGCCTTCAGGCCCACGTTCCATTTCTTGGGTTCAGCCGACTTGGTCAGCGAACGAATGGTGATGGACGAGCCGGCCTCCACCACAATCACTTTCACGTCGTTTTCCTTCGAGTCAATCGGCTTGAACGGATCGTAGTACGTCACACCGGCAATGCGCGTGATCCATTTTCCCGCGTTTTGCTCGGCGGTTATCACGGCCAGCCGCTGCCGGGACGGATACTTCGCGTTTGTCTCGCGGTAGGTGCTGCCAAACTGGCTCTCGAAAAGCACCTTCACATAGTAAAAGTCCTTCTTCTTGACGTTGGAAATCTGGATGCTGGAGAAGCGGATGGAAGCGTCGGTAGTCTTGGTGTAGTAAACAGCCAGTTTGTTCAGATACTTTTCTATGTCAAGGTCTTGCGTATTGTCTTTGTTGAAGCCCGGAAACACATCGTCTTCGACAATGACTTTTTTGTTAATGAAAATCTGATTGGTGGACGGCATGTAGCTCCGCTCAATGGCGTTCTGGATTTCTTTCTCGGTGCCGTCTTCGAAACTGATGTAGTTGAGCAGGTTTTCGTATTCCAGCAAGGTGGACTTGGCCTTTGTCTGGATTTCCTCCACGTCGCGGGTGGTCAGCTTTTGGGCGAAAACCGGCCAGAACGCCCCGGTGAAAACAAGAATGGAAAAAGCGAGTTTAAATGTACGCATGGATGTTGGTAGATTTGTGACGATGTGAAACGCCGGTTTTTGGTTGACGTTTTCTGTTCTATAGGTTGTTCAAAGTTTGGGTTCACTGCAAGCGTTTCAGGCGATTTTTGCCTAAAACGCCTGAACAGGCAGGTCTGCACGCTGTGCGTCTGACCGGAACCACAGGCTCGCAAAAGACAACAGGCTTGCGTTTTGGGCAAAAATTGCCCAAAACACTGCAGGGCAACAACCGGATTGGCTTTCAGAACCGAGGGCGAGCATCGGGCACCAAGCCTCTATTCCTTTGCATCGGCAAAAGGTAACTTTGGCCGCAAAACTTACACCCGGAAAACAGCTTGGGAAGCAGTTGGCCTTGCCGCCAGCCGACGGGCTTGCCAAGGTATTTTTACGGGCGGCTGTAGAAAAAGTTGTTGTTTTTTCCGCTTCGGCGGAAAGCTTTGCCGCGACCTTGCCTTTTGCAATTTTTATTGTAAAAACACCGTTTTTAAAGCTAATTTTGACCGCATTTTTGCACTTTTTTGTTACAAGAAACATCAACCGCAGGTTGACCGAAAACGAATTTTCGGAAACATTTTTTCGCTTTGCAGCATTACTCTTTCTGCGGGGTGCGCCAAGGCCGTCTTTTGCCTAAAACTTGACCAAACCGACCCGTTCTCATACACGAGAGCCAAGCCGCTTGCCGCAGCGTTTCGGGCAAATTTTGTCTGAATCAGAATTTGCAGGATTTTCAGAAAAAACAGAATTCAAAAGCGTTTCAAGCAAAAACTGCCCAAAACACCATTCGCTCATTCTATCATTCGTTCACTCAAAATTGAAAATCGTACCTCAACATGACCATTACAAAAGAACTCATATTAGAAGCCCTCGGCACTGTGCAGGAACCCGACTTGAAACGCGACCTCGTCTCGTTGGGCATGATACGCGACATTGAGTTGGGCGTGAGCCAGGTGCGTTTCACCGTTGTGCTCACCACCCCGGCGTGTCCGTTGAAAGAGAAAATCCGGCAAGACTGCGTGGCCGCTGTCCATCGGTTTGTCGGCGA
>JALOMD010000476.1 GCA_025455595.1 Cytophagales bacterium
CCCGCCAACGAAACCGACCCGAAAACCGGCCGCCCGGCCACGCTCGGCTACGACCGTTTCCTGAACGTGACGTTTGCCAACAAAGACTTCGTGCTGCACGCCGTCGACTACCTCCTCGACCCGAACGGCGTGATTGCCGCCCGCACCAAGGAAATCTCCCTGCGGCCGCTTGACAAACTGCGCATCCGCGACGAACGCACGCAATGGCAACTGCTGAACCTGCTGCTGCCCGTGGCCGGCGTGGTGCTGTTCGGCGTAGGCCGCTCGTGGTGGCGGAAGCGGAAAGAAGCCAGATAAGGTAGGCAGTTAGCAGCAGCAGGCGGCAATCAGGGCGTTTTGGGCAAAAATCGCCCAAAACGCCTTATGGTACGCCACGCGCCACGCCGGTTCCGCAGGGCGTTGCCCTGCGCTGTGATATCACGCCCTTTCAGGGCCTTAACTGCGTTTTGGGCAAAATTCGCCTAAACGCCCATGCCCTCTGCTCTACGCCCCTTGCTTCCGCATTCCCTTGGGTTACCTCCGCGCCGGTTCCGTCATCAATCGGCAAAAACACGCATGAGAAAAAATCTTTTGTTTTGGTTTGCATTTGTGCTTGCCAATTTCCTGCTTTTCCAAGGGCATTTGTTCCTGTTCCGCAGCAACGCCCCTTTGTGGGCCTGGGCCACCGGTGTCCTGCACGTCGTATTGCTAATCCTTTTCCCTTACCGCAAATTCACCAAAACCCATGAAACCAACCGTTACCGTTAACCGCTTCGCATTATTCGCTTTTTTGCTTGTTTCCGTGGCCTGTAGCCGGGTGCAGCCCAATTACGAGGGCATCTTGATGGAAAACTACGGCCGCAACGGCAAAGAGGATTTCAAGAAAGTGACCGGCAGCCAAAGCACTTGGACACCCGGCACCGAACTCTACCAAGTGCCCATGTGGGAGCAGAAAGCCGACCCGCAGGGTGTCGGCGTGACCGCCCGCGACGGCGGCTATTTCAGCGTTGACCCGACCTACACCTACCAGGCCGTTCGCGGGGCCGGGGTTGACATCATTTTCAACTACAAGCACGTGGGCCTCGACCAGTCCATGATGGACAACATTGAGTCGCAAATCCTGAACCCGGTGGTGCTGAACGCCTACCGCGAGGAAGCCCGCAACTTCACCACCGACAGCCTGCTCAACAACCTGAACGCATTTGAAGGCGCGGTTGAAAAGCGGCTCAAAGAGGAGTTCAACAACAAGTTTTTCACGCTGACTTCGCTCACGTCGGGCCTGAAGCCGCCTGCTTCCATGATTGCGGCCATCGAGCGGCGCAACAACGCCATCCAGCAAGCCGAGCAGGTGCGCAACGAACTCGAAGTGGCCCGGATGCAACTCGAAAAAGCCAAGATCGAAGCCGAGGAAAACCGCGTGCGGGCATCGGGCCTGACGCAGCAGGTGTTGCAGGAAAAATGGATTGAGGCCCTCCGCACCACCCAAAACAGGGTGATCATCACCGACGGCAAAACGCCGGTGATTCTGGGCAACCAATGATTTTGAAGTACGATTTTAATTTAGAATTCAGAATTATGAATCCAGAATGCGTTTTGGGTGAAAATTGCTTGAAACGTCCGTTTGTCCGAACCATGATTCGTAGGATTCAAGGATGAACATGATTGAAGTGAGAGAATCATGGTAATCTTCTAATCCTACGAATCATGGTTCGGACAAAAATCCGTTTTGGGTGAAAATTGCCTGAAACGCCCGTTTGTCTTTGAATCGCGGATTTCCACAGATGGCGCGGATTGCACGGATGAGAGCCTTTGGGCACGCAGATGCGTTTGTCCCCACGGTTTTCTATCCGCGCAATCCGTGTTATCCGTTTCATCCGCGATTCAAGACAGAAACGCAAAACGCCACACAAAAGCCCTGAAAGGGCGTGACACCACAGCGCAGGGCATCGCCCTGCGGAACTGCGGAATGTATGCCGCCAACGAAAAAGCGGAAGTCTCGGACTTCCGCTTTTTTGTTTATCACGGCCAAGCGTTTCAAGCAAAAATCGTCGTTTTGTCCGCTAACCGGCGCGGCGGGCGGCTTGCCGGAAAAAGATTTCTTGCGATATTTCGCCGCACCTATTGTTTGCGTACATTTGTCCGACTGATTTTAACTTTCTTCCTATGAAATTCATTGTTTCCTCCTCGGCTTTGCTCAAACAACTGTCGGCCATCAGCGGTGTGATTGCCAGCAACCCGATTGTGCCCATCCTTGAAAATTTCCTCTTCCAAATCACCAAAAGCCAGCTTACCATTACTGCGTCTGACCTGCAAACCACCATGATAGCCGACATGGAGGTTGACTCGGCCGACACGGGCAGCATTGCCGTGCCCGCCAAAATATTGCTCGACACGCTGCGCGGCCTGCCCGAGCAGCCGATCACCTTTGAAATAGACACCAACAGCTACGGCATCGAAATCCTGTCGGACAACGGGCGGTACAAGCTTTCGGGCGAGAACGCCGCCGACTTTCCGCGCATCCCGAACGTGCAACGCGCCTATGCCGTTGACTTCCCGTCGGACGTGCTGGAGCGGGCCATCGGCAACACGATTTTCGCCACCAGCACCGACGAGTTGCGTCCGGCCATGACGGGCGTTTTCTTTGAACTCAACGGCGGCAATGTCACGTTCGTCGCCACCGACGGCCACCGGCTCATCCGCTACCGCCGCACCGACATCAACTCCGGCGACGAAAACACGCTGATTGTGCCGCGCAAGGCGTTGAACCTGCTCAAGTCGTCGCTGCCGACGGAGAAGACCGTGGTGAAGGCTGAGTTCAGCCAGTCGAATGCGTTCTTCACGTTCGACAACATCCGCATGATTTGCCGCCTGATCGACGAGCGGTTCCCCGACTACGCCAACGCCATTCCGAAAAACAACCCCAACCATCTGTCCATCAACCGGTTGGAACTGCTCGCCTCGCTGCGCCGCATTGCCATCTACGCCAACCGCGCCACTAACCAAGTACGCCTGCGCATCACGCCGAAAGAAGTGCGCATCTCGGCCGAAGACCTCGACTTCTCGAACGAGGCCGTGGAGCGGCTGCCTTGCGAGTACAACGGCGAGGAAATGGAAATCGGCTTCAACGCCCGTTTCCTGATCGAGATGCTCAGCAACCTCACCGCCCGCGACGTGGTGATCGAACTCTCGGCCCCGAACCGCGCCGGCCTGATTCTGCCCAAAGAGAAAGACGACAACGAAGACATGCTGATGCTGGTGATGCCGGTGATGCTGAACAATTACGCGTAGTTTCGTTTTACGTTTAACGTTTGCCGTTTTGGGCGTTTTTTGCCCAAAACATCAAAGACCCGTGGGGGCGAACCGTCTGTAGAAATACAGAAAAATCACAGAAAAAGCTCCGTAGGGGCGGCCCGATTGACAACACATCGTCAGGGTCGCTCCTACGGAGCTTTTTCTTGCAATCGTACGCGTTTATCTACAGACGGTTCGCCCCCACGGGGCTTTGATGTTTTGGGCAAAAAACGCCCAAAACGTTAAACGAAAAACGCTAAACGGTCTTCTTCGGATAGTCGAAAAACAACTCCTCCCCTGCTCCATACGTCACCTCGGCCCAGTTGTCGGTGGCGAAACGGATGCCGACGATGCCCGCCGTGGGGATGTTGACGAAGTCGCGGCCGCAGAGTTGCGTGGCGAACTCGGTGAGGCCCGGATTGTGTCCGAACAACACCAGCGTGTTCATTGCCTCGGGCTGTTTTTTCACTGCTTCGAGTAATGTGTCCGGTTCGGCGTGGTAGAGTTCAAGAACGGGAAGCAGCGCGTCGGCTGGCAAGTCCAGTTCGTGTCATCAGGGCCGTGTCCCAAGCCCGTCGCGCCGGGCTGCTTGTCCAACGCACCGGCGCGGGCAGTTGTGACAACCACATGCCGAGGCGTTGCGCCATGCGGGGTGCGTCTCGGTAACCGCGTGCATTCAGAGGCCGTTCAAAATCAAGCAGTTGCGGGTCGTCCCAACTTGATTTTGCGTGACGGAAAAGAACCAAATGTTTCATGGCTGGCAGGTGAAAAACGAGTGGTTATCAACGAATGGTAAACGGCCGTATGCAAGAAACAAGTCTTTAAGAATACATAATTCGCTGATTTACAGAATCAAGCATGCAATATGCCATTACACTTTCGCGCAAAATTTCATTTTGTACGAAAATTAATTGACAGGAATTGAACTATGTTTTTATCTTTGGAAAGATGTTCCATTTCATTTCTGAATTTACATGCAAACAGGCACAGTAAAGTTCTTCAATGTAACCAAAGGCTACGGTTTCATTAAGGACGACGAATCCAACCAGGAAATTTTTGTACACATCACTGGTCTGCTCGACCAAGGCATTAAGGAAAACGACCGTGTATCGTTCGAAACGATGGACGGCCGAAAAGGTAAAAACGCAGTCAACGTAAAAAAGATATAAGTCGTTTTTAGTTCACTGGCACATTGCCAACCTGCATTTTCCTGTCATTTCTTGCCCGCGTGTACGCCCCGCCTCAAACGGGGCGTTTTTTATACCTAAATGGTAAGTGGTAAGTCGCAAGTGGCAAGTGCTGGTATCAATGATTCACCAGTCATGAGTCGTTAGTCTTGGGTCTTGGGCAAAAAGAAAAGTATAAATTATTGAAAATCAGCACACTACTAATAAGCCTTCTTTTTAAAATTAGGACTTTCGCTTTGAAGCAGGTCGGGCAACCGAAATTCGGTTTTTCTTCGCGTCCTTGCGTCTTGGCGGTGGAACAACCAACCGCAAGGGCGCAAGGATTTTTCGCCAAGATTGGCCCAAGCGAAAGTCCTAAAGCTTTTAAATTCAGGATTCGCCAACTTACCACTTACGACTCACCACTTATGACCCACACATTACTCGACACTGTTGTATTTGATTTGGGCGGTGTGCTCATTGACTGGAACCCCCGCTACCTGTACCGCAAGATTTTCGCCGATGCCGACGAGATGGAGCATTTCCTGACGCACATCTGTACACCCGACTGGAACGAAGAACAAGACGCGGGTCGGCCACTGCAAGCGGCCACTGACGAACTGGCCGCCCGGCACCCCGAATGGGAAAGCCAGATCAGGGCGTTTTACGGCCGTTGGGAGGAAATGCTCGGCGGCGTTTTCGACGACTCGGTGGAGGCGTTGCGGCAACTCAAAGACCAAAAACAACACCGGTTGTACGCCCTCACCAACTGGTCGGCGGAGACCTTTCCGATAGCCCTGCAACGATACGATTTCCTGCACTGGTTCGATGGCGTGGTGATGTCGGGCGAGGAAAAGAGCCGCAAGCCTTTCCCGGAGTTTTACCAAATCATGATTGACCGCTACAGCTTGAATCCCCGCACGTCGCTGTTCATTGACGACAACCTGCGCAACATCAAAGCCGCCCGCGAAATAGGCTTCCAAACCATCCACCTCGAATCGCCCCGGCAAATCATGCCCTTGCTGCGCGAATGGAAAATGTTAGGGGAGTGATGGGCCAAGTAATTAGCCCTTAGCGGTTAGCTGAATTGGTTGGTCAAGTCATGCCCATCATTGCGCCCATTGCGAAAGCCTTTGCGTGCTTGGCGAGCCGTTTTTCACGCAAAGACGCAAAGAAAACCGCAAAGCACGCAAAGAAACTTGGGTACAACTTAACCAACCAATACAGTTAGCCTTTGGCTAATAAGTATTCACCCGTATTTAGTTTAACCTATTTCTCAACTTGTTAATCGGACTTAAACATTTGAAAATCAACGTCTT
>JALOMD010000477.1 GCA_025455595.1 Cytophagales bacterium
CAAGCCGATGGGCCGTTCGCACATGCGCGGCGTGCCGGTCAGGATTTTGTCGGCGTTGGTCACGGCGGCGTAGGCGGTCAGGAAGCGCATGGTGGTGCCCGCGTCAATCACGTCCCACGTCTGTTCGGCGGTGCCGAGCAAGCGTTGCAGCGTGCGGGTGTCGCGGGCTTCGGAGAGATTGTCCAAATGGACGCGATTACCGCCCAACGCATTGATAATCAGGGCACGGTTGCTTTCGCTTTTGGAAGAAGCCAGCCGGATGGCGGCGTTGATTTTTTTAGTGGGATGGTGCAGTGCGATGGAATCCAATTGTCGAATAGTTGAATGATTGAAAGCTGAATGGTTGAATGGTGAATGGCGTTTTGAGCAAATTTTGCCTAAAACGCCGTTCAAGAAATCGAAAGATTCAACGAAGTTAGTCAGCCACTAAAACACGCAAGTTTACGGATTGGCAGGTTGGCATGAAAACGAAGCGGTGAAAAACATCAGAAAAGCCGGATTGTTTTGCTCGTTCGCCAAAAAATTTGATTAATTTGTGATTCAATTGCAAAAAGACGTGTTGTAAACACCCGATTTCGGGCAACGAAATGGTAGGAATTCTGAAATGGATTTCTCATCTGTTCACGATAATGGACATCAAATTGAACCTGAACCCCAAGCATGTTGCCGACAACCTTGACGTGTTCGGCCTGTTCGACCGCGACGAGTTTGGCAACCTGACCATCCTCAAACGTACCCTGATTTCGATTGTCGGGGCGGCTACTTACTGGCGGTATGCGGTCATCAACAAAATGGATATTGACGGCACCGAGCATCTCCAAGACCTGCCCGAGAGTAACGTGCTGTTCCTGTCGAACCACCAAACGTATTTCGCTGATGTGATGGCTTTTTATCACATTTTCTCCAGCGTCAAGTGGGGCTTCCAAGACAACATCAAAATACCCATTTATTTGCTGGCCCCGCGTGTGAAAAGCTACTACGTGGCCGCTGGCGAAACCATGAACAAAGGTCTGTTGCCCAAGCTGTTCAGCCTCGCCGGAGCCGTGCAAGTGGAACGTTCGTGGCGGGCAAACGGACAGGAAGTGAAGCGGCAGGTGGACACCTCGGCGCAGGAACGCATCGGCAAGGCGTTGCAAGAGGGCTGGGTGGTCAGTTTTCCGCAGGGCACCACCAGTCCGTACGCCCCCGTGCGCAAAGGCACCGCGCATCTGATCAAAGAATACAACCCGATTGTGGTGCCAGTGGTCATCAACGGCTTCCGACGGGCCTTCGACAAAAAAGGGCTGATTTTCAAAAAGACGAACACGCAATTGTCTGTACGTTTCAAAGAACCGATGCGTTTCGACACCAGTTTGTCGGTGGAGGAAATCGTGGAGCAAGTACGACAACTGATTGAACAAGAGTTGCCCGTAGAGAAAATGAAGTGGATGAAATAAGGTGGTCAGTGGTTGGTCGTCAGTAGTTAGCAAAATCGCATTTCAACCTTAATGTTGACCGTGGCTCGTGAATAAATTAGTCGCGGATGATTTGTGTTTTGAGCAAAAATTGCTCAAAACGGCTCTTGTTCTGTAAAACAGCAACACGGATTGAACGCCTGCCTGTCGGCAGACAGGGGTTGAATTCGTTTTCTATCCGTTGCATCCGTTCGATCCGCGTTGCTGTTTTGGACGTTTTTTGACACATCTTTCCAAAACGCCGTTTTTTTATCTCACCAAACACTTCAATCCCCAATGCTCAAACACTTGTTCAGGTTATCGTTTCTATTCGGCGCAATTTTTTCCGGCTACGCACAGACACAGAAATCGCCGGTAGGCGTGCAGTTGTACAGTTTCCGCGACCAGTTCGCCAAGGATGTGCGCGGCACCATGCAGAAGGTGAAGGACATGGGCATCACCTATTGCGAGGTGGCCGGTTACTACGGCATGGATGCGAAGGCGTTTCGGGCAATTCTGGACGAATTCGGCATCAAGGCCACCGGCACCGGAGCCGGCTTTGACCAACTGGCCGACCCGGAAAAATTGAAAACGATCATCACCGAGGCCAAGATACTCGGGGCCAAAACCGTGATGTGTGCCTGGATACCGCACAACGGCAACGATTTCACAATAGCCGACGTGGAGAAGGCCGTGAAGGTGTTCAACGAAGCAGGTAAAGTATTGGCGGCCAACGGCTTGTCTTTGCTCTACCACAACCACGGCTACGAGTTCCGCTCCTACAAAGACCGCTACCTGATGGACGAAATCATCACGCGCACCAATCCGGCCCACGTGAATTTCGAGATGGACATCTTGTGGACGCAGCATCCGGGCCACAATCCGGTGGCGTGGCTGAAAAAGTACCCCACCCGCTGGAAGGCCATGCACATCAAAGACCGCAAAAAAGGAACGCCCGGAAACCAGTTCGGCACGATGGACGTGGAAAACGACATCACGCTGGGCCAGGGCGACTTGAACATGGAAGACATCATGCGGCAGGCCCGCGCCAACAAAATCCAGCATTTTTACATCGAAGACGAGTCGCCACGTTCGCTGGAACAAGTGCCGCAGAGCATCGCATTCCTGAGACCGTTGTTTGCGCAACCAGCCAAAGCCGCAACTCCCGGCAAGCCGTGACGCTTTTTTCTGTCGGAATAGTGTTCCTACAGTGTTTTCTCTCATCAAGCGAATGCGTTTTGGCTGATTTTTGCTCAAAACGCCTGTTGGAAGAATAGCACACGGATTGAACGGATAAAAAAACGGATTCAATCCGTTCCAATTTGTTTCATCCGTTCAATCCGTGTGCCATTCTTTCTCAGTCAGAATCAAATGCGCTGATGTTTCGGGCATTTTCTGACAAATTTCTGTAAAACACCATTTTTCAACCCTTCATTGTTCTATGCTCAAACACTTGTTCAGGTTATCGTTTCTATTCGCCGCACTGTTTCCGGGCTACGCACAGACACAGAAATCGCCGGTAGGCGTGCAATTGTACAGCTTTCGCAACCAATTTGCACAGGATGTGCGCGGCACCATGCAGAAAGTAAAGGACATGGGCATTACGTATTGTGAAACGGCGGGCTTCTACGGCATGGACGCGAAGGCGTTTCGGGCAATTCTGGACGAATTCGGCATCAAGGCCACCGGCATCAGTGCCGACTTCGGCGAGTTGGAAGACGCGGCCAAACTGAAAACCGTAATAGAAAACGCCAAGACGCTCGGGGCCAAAACCGTGACGTGCTTTTGGATACCGCACAACGGCAACGAGTTTACCATCGAAGATGTGGAGAAGGCCGTGAAGGTGTTCAACGAATCAGGCAAGACGTTGGCGGCCAGCGGCTTGATGCTGCTCTACCACAACCACGGCTACGAGTTCCGCTCCTACAAAGACCGTTATTTGCTCGATGAATTGATTACACGCACCAATCCGGCCCATGTGAGTTACCAAATGGATATTCTGTGGACACAACATCCGGGCCACAATCCGGTGGCGTGGCTGAAGAAATACCCGACCCGTTGGAAGGCCATGCACATCAAAGACCGCAAAAAAGGAACGCCCGGAAACCAGTTTGGGCAGATGGACGTGGAAAACGACGTGACCTTGGGCCAGGGCGATGTCAACGTGGCCGACATTATCAAACAGGCGCAGGCTAACAAAATACAGTATTTCTACATCGAAGACGAGTCTTCGCGGTCATTGGAACAGGTGCCGCAGAGCATTGCGTTTCTTAGGCCGCTGTTTGGGAAGTAAAGGCCCCCACCCCGGCCCTCCCCCAAGGGGAGGAGAGGCCTCACCCCCGGCCCCTCTCCGAAGGAGAGGGGAGCAAAA
>JALOMD010000478.1 GCA_025455595.1 Cytophagales bacterium
GGCTCGGCCGCTTTCCTGACCGAAAAACTGGGGCAAGAGGCCGTCGGGCTGCACTTCCCCGAAACCGAACTGACCACGCGGGTTTTCGTGGGCTTGGACAGCGAGTATCTGGGCTATTTCCGTTTCCGAAACCACTACCGCAACGGCATCGGTGAGATGACCGCCGCCCTGAGCAGCCGCTACGAACTGCACCTGTTGTCGGGCGACAACGAAGGCGAAGCACAAAACCTGAAACCGTATTTCGGCGACGAGCAGCATTTGCATTTCAGGCAAAGTCCGCAAGACAAACTCCTGTTTATCAAATCCTTACAAGAACAAGGCAAACGCGTGATGATGCTCGGCGACGGCCTGAACGATGCCGGTGCCTTGCAGCAAAGCGACGTGGGCGTGGCCGTGAGCGACAACGTGCCGTGAGCGACAACGTGGCCTACTTCACGCCCGCCTCCGACGTGATTCTGGATGCGGCCGCGCTGCCGATGCTGCCGCAGTTGGTGCGTTTCTGCCGCCAAAGCGTGAACGTGGTGCGGGCGGCCTTGGTGCTGGCGGCGGGCTATAACCTCGTGGGGCTGAGTTTTGCGGTGCAGGGTACGCTGTCGCCGCTGGTGGCCGCCATCCTGATGCCGGTCAGTTCCATCAACGTGATTCTGTTCACGACCGTGCTGGTGAAATGGTACGGGAAGAAAAGCCCCCTCCCAGCCTCCCCCCAAGGGGGAGGAGAGAATGCGGATTGCGGAATTCGGATTTCGGAATAGAACGTTTTTGGGGGAAATTGCCCAAAACGCCTTTGGCTTTCATTCCACAATCTGTGTTCCGCTTTCACCATTCTTCTCCCTCCCCTTGGGGGAGGGCCGGGGTGAGGCTGCCCAAAACGCTTCTCCGCAATCCGCATTCCGACTTCCGCATTCCATTAAAGTTGATTTGTATCAGTTTTCTGCGTGAAATACATCAGCGTGGGCGTTGCGGCGGCTTGCGAAATTGCAGAGGCAAAGAAACAGGTCAATAGCACAGGCTAAAGCATGTGCTACAAATCGTACTTCAAGATGAGCATCATCTATATTCTCCTGACCATCAGCTTGATTATGGCGAGCATTTTCCTCGGCATTTTCATCTGGAACCTGCGCCAAGGGCAGTTCGACGACGACTACACGCCGTCCATACGGATGCTGTTTGAAGACACACCGACGGCCCCCCAGCCTCCGAAGGGGGAGCAATGATTTCGCGATGAGTAGGCAGTGGCAGTTGGCGGTCAAAAACAGGAGCGTTTTGGGCAATTTTTGCTCAAAACGCTCCTGACAAACAACAACAAGACAATACGGCAATCTAACAATACAACAATCAAACGATTCATTCAAATGCAGATCGAACACTTCCAGTACGACAACAAGGTTGTCCGCAACTTCGGCATCGCCAGCATGGTTTTCGGGGTTGTGGGCATGTTGGTGGGTGTCACGGTGGCCTTCCAGTTGGTGTTTCCCGAACTCAACTTCGGCATTCCGTACACTTCGTTCGGGCGCATCCGTCCGCTGCACACCAACGCGATTATTTTCGCCTTCGTAGGCAACGCCATCTTCATGGGCGTGTACCACTCCATCCAGCGGTTGTGCAAAACCCGGATGTACAGCGACGTGCTGAGCCAAATCCACTTCTGGGGCTGGCAGGCCATCATTGCGGCGGCGGCCATTACGCTTCCGTTGGGCATCAGCACCTCCAAGGAGTACGCCGAACTGGAATGGCCGATTGACATCGCCATCACGCTGGTGTGGGTGGTTTTCGGCATCAACATGCTGGGCACCATCCTGAAACGCCGCGAGCGGCACATCTACGTGGCCATTTGGTTCTACATCGCCACGTGGGTTACGGTAGCCATGCTGCACATCGTCAACTCGTTCGAGATGCCGGTGAACTTCTTCAAAAGCTACTCGGCCTACGCCGGGGTGCAAGACGCACTGGTGCAGTGGTGGTACGGCCACAACGCGGTGGCGTTCTTCTTGACTACGCCGTTCCTGGGCCTGATGTATTACTACCTGCCCAAGATGTCGAACCGCCCGGTGTACAGCTACAAGCTGTCCATCCTGCACTTCTGGACGCTGATTTTCATCTACATCTGGGCCGGGCCGCACCACTTGCTGTATTCGTCAACGCCCGACTGGGTGCAGTCGCTGGGCGTGGTGTTCTCGATCATGCTCATTGCGCCGTCTTGGGGCGGCGGCATCAACGGCCTGCTGACGCTGCGCGGCGCGTGGGACAAAGTGCGCGAGGAAGTGCCGCTCAAGTTCATGGTGGTTGCCATTACGGCCTATCTGATGGCTACGTTTGAAGGCCCGCTGTTGTCGCTGAAAAACGTGAACGCCATTGCGCACTTCACCGACTGGATTGTGGCGCACGTACACGTGGGCGGCATGGGCTGGAACGGTTTCATGATTTTCGCGATGCTCTACTACTTGGTGCCCAAAATGTGGCAGACCGAGGTGTACTCCAAGAAACTGATGAACTTCCACTTTTGGGTGGGCACGCTGGGCATCCTGTTCTACGCCATTCCGATGTACTGGGCCGGCTTCGCCACCGGGCTGATGTGGAAAGACTTCAACCCCGACGGCACGCTGCAACACCCCAACTTCTTGGAAACCACCACCAAACTGATTCCTTTCTACGCCCTGCGCGGCGTGGGCGGCACGTTGTTCCTGCTGGGCACGCTGGTAATGATTTACAACCTGTGGATGACGGCCCGGCAAGGCACTTTCTTGGCCAACGAACCGGCCTCGGCCCCGGCTTTGGAGAAAAACGTGGCCGTTACCGACAGCTACTGGCACAAGGTGTTTGAACGCAAGCCGCTGCTGCTCACGGTGTTGTCGCTGGTGGTGGTGTCCATCGGCGGGCTGATTCAGATTATTCCGATGCTGACGGTGAAAGACAATATCCCGACCATCGCCAGCGTGAAGCCTTACACCGCGCTGGAACTCGAAGGCCGCGACCTGTACATCCGCGAAGGGTGCGTATCGTGCCACACGCAGTTGGTGCGGCCTTTCCGCAGCGAAACCGAACGCTACGGCGAATACGCCAAGTCGGGCGAGTACGTGTATGACCACCCGTTCCTGTGGGGTTCCAAACGCACCGGCCCCGATTTGCTGCGCATCGGCAAGAAATACCCGGATAGCTGGCATTTCTACCATATGCAAGATCCAGAACAAACTTCAAATGGTTCTATTATGCCGAAGTACGACTGGCTGAACGAAAACCAGTTGTCGTTCTCAACGACCAAGAACAAAATGACCGCTCTGCGGGCCGTAGGCGTGCCTTACACCGACGAGGACATTGCCAACGCGGAAGCTGATGTAAACCAACAAGCATCGAAAATACTGGAGAACCTGAAAAACGAGAAGGTTCCGTTGGAATACGTGAAGGAAAACGGCAAGAAGGTCAAGATTACGAAGGATTCGGAAATCATAGCCATGATTGCCTACCTGCAACGCCTCGGCACCGACATCAAGAACAAAGAGGAAATGGCGGCCTCCCCAACCCCCTCCCAAAGAAGGGGCTTTAAAAAGGCCACGGGCGTTTTGGGCAAAAATCGCTCAAAACGCCCGTCTGAATTCTAAATTCATAATTCTGAATTAAAACCGTACTTCAAAATCATGTTCAAACAATTCATCCAAAAAGTGGCCGGTGCCGATGTGTATCTCACCGCCTCGCTGCTCATCTTCTTCGCCTTCTTCATCGGCATGGCCCTGTGGCTGATTTTCGTGGACAAAAAATACGTCCAGCACATGAAAAACCTACCGGTGGAGGAGTGAAAAAAAGCCCCCCAACCCCCGAAGGGGGAGCTAAAATTGCGAAGCGGGTAATGTGGAAAAGCGTTCTAAGCATTTTTTGCCCAAAACGCCTTTTTCGTTCCGAAATCCGCCATTCGCATTCCGAAACCTTTGCTCCCCCTTCGGGGGTTGGGGGGCCTATCTCAAGACTAATTTTTATGCTTCGCAACACACTCACCCTTTTGATTGCCGGCGGCTTGGGCCTGGCCCAAGCCGTGGCGCAGGATGCCGCCGCCAAGGTAGGCACCAGTGAAGACCTGATGCGCTACACGCTGGTCGTGATTTTCGGGCTGGTCATCTTCATGCTCGTG
>JALOMD010000479.1 GCA_025455595.1 Cytophagales bacterium
TACGGCCAGTACTTGGGCAATTTGGAGGCCGATGTGAACAACAGTTTCCGGTTTGGCACCCAAGCGGCCCTCGGCACGCGGTTCGTGTTCAAACGGGAAGGCGGCCTCGGCCTTGACGCGCAGGTGGCGTACCACTACGTACCTTACAATTACGGAATGGTTTCCAATCCCAGTGCAGTGGGCGTTTGGGTGGGGATTTTCTACCGCTGGTGGTGATTTAGTTTGACATTTATCGTTTTATGTTCAAAAGCCGTCAAGCTTGTGCATGACGGCTTTTGTTGCGTTTTGGGCGTTTTTTGCCTAAAACGCCGTAGTGCGGAGAAACCTTCATAGGGTTTTGAACTCTATGAAGGTTGTGTGGCCGTTTTGAGCATTTTTTGCCCAAAACGCCAAACAGTGCTTCTATTTTCGCACGGATTGGCAAACTTTCCGCAAATTTGTGTGCCGGGAATGCACCCGTATTCAATCATTCACTCACTCATTCATTTACCCATTGAAACTCAGGATCGGACAAGGCTACGACGTACACCAACTGGCCGCAGGCGTGCCGCTTGTGCTGGGCGGCGTGCCAATACCCCACACCCACGGACTGAAAAGCCACTCGGACGGCGATGCCCTCACCCACGCCCTTTGCGACGCCCTGCTCGGTGCCCTGAGCCTGCGCGACATCGGCTACCATTTTTCGGACAAAGACCCCGCCAACAAAGGCCGCAACAGCTTGGAGTTCTTGCGCATTGTGATGGAAATGGTGCGCAACGAAGGCTACGAAGTGAGCAACATTGACGTGACGGTGATTTTGGAGGCCCCCAAAGTGAACCCGCACGTGCCCGCCATGAAACAGACCCTCTGCGAAACAATGTCCATCCGGCTCGAAGACCTTTCCATCAAAGCCACCACCTCCGAAACACTCGGTTTCGTGGGCCGTCGCGAAGGCATCTCAGTGTTTGCGGTGGCATTGCTCTACAAAGTGACCGAAAGCCACGCGGGCCTCTGAGGGCTTGCGGTTTCGTCGCCGTAGGCTGTATTCTTCTTGCGGAAAAACAAATTTCTCGGCTTTTGGCAAAACATTCAGGTATAAAATAGTATTATTGTTGTACAATATTTACCTTTATCCTGATAGTGTTTTTTGCTCCCAGCACATTCGAGAAATGCACACCCAAGTGTCACGACAAGGCGAAGACACGCGTCTCTGGCAGTTGTTCAGGGAAGGCGACCGGACGGCGTTCACGAGTTTGTACAACGCGTACGTACAGGCGTTGTACAACTACGGGCGGCGTTTCACCACCGACACGGCCTTGATTGAAGACTGCATCCAAGACCTGTTCATTGATCTTTGGCGTAAAAAAGACCAGTTGGCAGATGCCGACACGCCGCGTTATTATTTGCTCAAGTCGCTGCGCAACCGGCTGCTGCGGCGGCTGAACCAACGCCAACGTTTTGCCAGCAGTGGCCTGACCGACGAATACGATTTTCAGGTAGAGGTATCGTACGAGTTAACGTTGGTGAATGAACAATGGGCCGCCGACCAACAGCGGCTCGTCAACCGGGCGTTGCAAAGCCTGTCCAAACGCCAACGGGAAGTCATCTACCTGAAATTCTACGAAAACTTCTCTTACGAAGACATCGCCCGCATTATGTCTTTGGAAGTAGCCTCGGCCTACAACTTGGTCTCGAAGGCCCTTGATTCCGTCCGCCGGCACTTGCCCGCTGCGTATGCCGCCCTCCTTTTAATTCTTCTAATTGCTTGATTTTTAGGGCGTTGTAGCAGAGTAGCCTTCTTCTTGTGGCGATTTTGTATTTTTCTGCGAAAAAATTTCAAGAAAAGTGGTGAGATTCTCGCAAGGTCAGTGTCTTACAAGTAATTGACACGCCAGAGCGTGCTTTTGCGAGCCGACATCCATTATGGACTACCTTCTCTTCACTGCTACCGATTTTTCGCTTGACGAACATTTCCAACGCTGGGTCTTAAGCCCGGACGAGGAAACGCACGCGTTTTGGGACACTTGGCTGCTTCAGCACCCTGAAAAAACGGCTGATGTCGAAACTGCCCGCCGTCTCATTCAATCCTTACGCATTGGCACCGAGCCGCTCTCGGAAACCCAACGGCACCGAATGCACCGCAACATAATGACAGCGGTTCAGGAAAACGAAGAAACGGAGGCCGATGTCGTTGAACTGCGGACGACGAATGCTGTTTTCCGGCGGTGGCGTGTGGCAGCGGCCGTTTTGTTGGGCACACTGGGTCTGGCCGGCACTTGGTATTGGTACGCAAACCGTCCTTTGGTGTACCAGACGGCTTATGGTGAGACGCGCACCCTGGTGCTTCCCGACCAATCGAAAGTGGTGCTGAACGCAAATTCGGAACTGCGCGTACGGAAGCAATGGCAAGCCGATGCGCCCCGCGAAGTTTGGCTTGACGGCGAGGCTTATTTTGAAGTGACCGAACAACTGGGCGGACAAGCTGCCAAATTCAAGGTTTACACCCGTGACCTGACCGTGGAAGTGCTGGGCACCCGGTTCAACGTGGCCGAACGCGACAAACACACCGACGTGACGCTGAACGAAGGCAAAGTGCGACTGAACTTGAACACCGAGACCGCTGGCCGCGAAATCATGATGCAACCCGGCGAAATGGTGCGTTTTTCCGAAAACGGCCAACGCGTGGAAAAAGCAAAGGTCAAGGCCGAAGACCACAGCTCTTGGACGAAAAACTACTGGGTGCTTGACAACACGACGCTGGCCGACATTGCCGCTCGCATCGAGGCTACCTACGGCTACCAAGTGGAAATAAACGACAGCGAACTGGCTGGCGAAACCCTGAGCGGCGTATTGCCCACCCAGCAGATTGACAGCCTGTTGGAAGTGCTGGCCATCAGCTACGACGTAAAGGTGCGCCGCGAAAACACGACCATTGCAATTACACGATAAACCAATTACGTGGGTTGTTTCAACCCGGTTTCAAGCCGCTGTACGGAGAAGCCTGCGTTTTGTGAACGTTTGTTTCAGCATCCCAAGGATCACTCGGCAAGAACTTCATGCTTTATCACAACAACCTTTTTTTATTTCACCCCAACTACGTATGAAAATGAGGATTTACCGAAAACCGATGGGAACCGCCGTGGCGGTTGCGGTGGCACTGATGCAGTGGGTTCACGCCCAATCCATTGCCTCGGTGCGGTTTGCGCAAGCCAACAAAAACCAATTGACTGCGCCAGCGGCCCAGTCGTTGAAAAAGAAACTTCAGGAATTGGAAGAGCGGTTCAATGTGCGGTTTACGTACAAAAACGCCCTGCTGGAGGACAAAACCGTGCAAGGTGCCGCTGCCGCACCCGCTGCCACTGAACTCGCGCCTATGCTGAAAGAACTACTGACTCCGCACGGGCTGCGATTCAAGAAAATTGACGATATATACGTGATCTACCCGGCTGACGACAAGCCGAATTTCAAGCAAATCAAACAAATCTCGAACCAAGCCGACCAAGACAGGGGTCTGCTGGTTTCCAGCCAATTGGAATCGCTGGCACTGCCCAAGGCAGAGCGACTGCAATCGTTCATGAACCCGAAGGCGGTGACAGTGAGCGGCCGGGTAACCAACGAGAACAGCGAGGCGTTGCCGGGCGTGAGCGTAGCCGTCAAGGGCACCACCATCGGCACGACCACCAACGCCGAAGGCCGCTACACCTTGGGTTCGGTACCGGAGAACGGCACGCTGGTGTTCAGTTTCATCGGCTACGTGACCGAGGAGGTGGCCGTGGCCAACCGCACAACCATTGACATCACCATGGCCCCCGACCAACCGCACAACCATTGACATCACCATGGCCCCCGACCTGCAATCGCTCAACGAGGTGGTGGTGGTGGGCTATGGTACTGTTCAGAAAAAAGATCTGATTGGTGCTGTCGGTACGGCAACTGCCAAGGACTTTGGCGAAGTGAACGCTGCAAATGCCCAGCAATTGATTCAAGGCAAGGTGGCTGGTGTTCAAGTGATAAACACCAGTGGCCTGCCCGGCGCCAACGTAAACATTGTGGTGCGGGGGGTTGGTTCCTTTACGAATGCAGAGGCACTTTATGTGATTGATGGCATACAAGGTGGTGCCAACGAATTCAATGCTATCGCACCCAGTGACATAGAGAGCATCACAGTATTGAAAGATGCCTCTTCAGTGGCTATTTATGGTGCCCGTGCTGCTAACGGAGTCGTTCTGGTTAACACAAAGCGGGCGAAAACCGGTGCCCCTAAGGTTACTTATAACGGTTATTATGGCTTAGCCAATACTTGGCGTCGCTTGGATTTGATGAATGCAGCCCAGTATATTGACTTAGTAAGAGATATTTCAAACAATAACCTTACTACTCGCTTACAGCAGCCGGACGCTTCTGTAGATCGTACCAACTGGCAAGACGAGATGTTCCGCACGGCCCGTCTGACAGAACACAATGTTACCGTATCAGGCGGCACTGACAAATCAACCTATTTGATTTCGAACAACTACACCAGTCAAGATGCCATCGTGAAGGATTTCAACTTCCAACGCTACACTTTGCGCATTAACTTAGAACAGAATGTAGGAAAACGATTCAAATTGGGACAGCAAGGCGTTTTTCGGTACACCGTTAACCGAGGAAATACCGTTGATCTCATAGGCGGTTTGCGTATGCCTCCTTATGCACCTGTACTCGACCCGAACAATTTGGGTGGTTTTTCGCGGGTGACATCCAACGTTGACTTGAACGACGCGTTCAACCCGCTGACCGACGTATTCAACAGTGAACGACGTGGTCGTGATATGTTCTTTTTTGCACAGTTGTTCGGCGAAGCGGAAATCTTCAGTTGGCTCAGGTTCCGGTCGCAGTTGGCTGTCAGTTACGGCAACTACAACAATTACAACTACACCAAGGCACGGGCCAACGGTAACCTGACGTTAGGAAACAACATCAACGAAACCTACGGATTCTACATCTCGCCGGTATTGGAGAACTTCTTCACTCTGAACATTGCGCAACGTAGCATTTGCTGGCCAGTCAAGCATTACTGGAGGCGGAGGTGGCTTACCACAAGGCGGCGGCATTTCTTACTTTGTCCGACTTAACTACACGTTGATGGACAAATACTTGTTTACTGCCAGTTTCCGACGTGACGGCAGCCCGGTATTTCCGGCAGACAACCGTTTTGCCAATTTCCCGGCCTTTGGGGTAGCTTGGAAAATCAGTGAAGAGAACTTCCTGAAGAACATTCCGTTTATTTCCGAACTCAAATTGCGGGCCAGCTACGGGATAACCGGAAACTCAAACATTCCGCTGCAACGTGCCGTTATCTTCCGTGGCAGCCCAACGAACATTGTGTATGCATTTGGCGAAAACAGAAACATGGTTGGTGGAGCTACTGTGAACCAACCGATTGATCCGTCCACCCGTTGGGAAACGACGGTTCAAACAGATGTAGGCTTGGACGTAGGTTTGCTCAACAACCGTCTTAATCTAAGCTTTGATTACTATAATCGCAATAACCGAGACCTATTGGTTGGCGTGCCGATTTCTCTTTCATCAGGCTTTGGCGGGCCATTCGACCAAGTAGGAACAGTTATTCGCAATGCAGCTACAGCTTTCAACCGGGGTTTTGAGGCAACCATTAACTTCCGGGGCGAAATTGGCGAATTTAAGTATAGTATCGGTGGCAATGTGGCTTATAACCGTAACGAAGTAGTTTCACTGGGTGCAGGCCAGCCTTTCAACAGTGCTTCTGTAACAGGTGGCTACTTAGCTACTCGTACCGAGCAAGGGCAACCCATTGCTTCTTTTTACGGCTACCGAGTTGACCGAGTGGCTTCTACGCAAGCAGATGTTGATCGGCTAAACCAACTGGCTCGCGAACGCACCGGCAATGCCAATGCCGTATATCAAACGCAATTGCGTCCCGGTGACATTATCTTCAGGGATTTGAATGGCGACGGCCAAGTGACAGAAAGAGACCAGACTTTCTTGGGAAATCCTTTGCCATTATGGAACTATGGCGGCAACATAAATCTGGCCTATAAAGGACTTGACCTGATGATTGGCATCTACGGCGTGGCCGGCTTGGAATTGTGGAATGACCTCACCTACTGGCTTGAAGGCACCACCCGTCCGTTCAACTCCAGTGCTGCATTGGTGGATCGCTGGCGGCGAGAAGGCGATGTTTCAGAGTTCCCCAGAGCTGGCCAGAATGCCAATGGCAACCTGAATCTACGAGCCTCTGACCGTTTTATTGAAAACGGCGCATTCATGCGGGTTCGTAACGTGACGCTGGGCTATAACCTGCCAAGTTCTCTATTGGGCAAGACGAAAAACGTACTTTCCAGTGCGCGGGTTTACGTAACAGCGCAAAACCTGTTCACCTTTACTCAGTACAGCGGTTACGACCCCGAAATCAGTGCCCAAGCCCAAGGTGCCCGCAACTTCATTTTCACGCGTGGCATTGACAACGGACAGTTTCCGCAACCACGTTCATTCATGGTCGGTCTGCAATTAGGTTTCTAATGTGTTTAATATTCTGACTTAAGTCCTTAACTTGCTGCAGCTAAGTTGAACAGAGAATAAATTTAAGTTCTGTACATATCATTTATAGCCAGTGCTAAAACATGAGTAATGTATGAAAGGTTCGAATACTTATGTATGCTCATTTGTTGTGTAGGCCTGCTATGCAGCATCAGCAATTGGGTATCTTACGAAAAGGTTATGTACCGCCGATTTAGTATAATAATTGGTAATTTGCTGTAATCATACGTTTAATCCAATACAATACCTATTAACTGGTAATTCCTTATCATATATAGTATGTAAGGTAAATAAAGCTGTATCTATAATGTTAATGAAGGTTTGCTCAAAAAATTTCCTGAAATGTGTGTCATGGCAATTATTTGTATTCCAGTGTGTCTATTGCAATTATTTTAGTTGCAGTTGTTTGATGTTCAGGGCGAATTGATGGAAAATGTGTCATAACTACGATTGCAAAATCGTTTATCACTAGAAGAATGCCATTTGTTGAGTTTTTGCATTAGTTTCATGCGCTGTGGTAGTTCCATGCAAGTAAACCAATTTGTGTATGTTGATTCAGGC
The DNA here is from genome assembly GCA_025455595.1 of Cytophagales bacterium. GTDB lineage: Bacteria > Bacteroidota > Bacteroidia > Cytophagales > 172606-1 > Xanthocytophaga. Next base: position 7,099 of record JALOMD010000479.1, read on the forward strand.
CTGCAGTTTGTCTGACTGTTCCAGGACCAGGATTGCTTCACGCAATTCCTGGAATGCAAAATGCCAACGAAAATGGATGGTGAGCGGATTATGTCTCTATATTTTATTTATCATGTAAGTATGTTGTCCGTGTTTGTACGCTTATTGAAATGAATTTCCCGAGTCAAGTGTCTCATCGTACTGAATT
>JALOMD010000480.1 GCA_025455595.1 Cytophagales bacterium
CGCAGCCGCTCGCCTCTTGGCGAGTGGCAATTATCACCCGGCCTCTGGCCGGAAGCAGGTAAAACAAAACATCAGAGAATTGAATACAATGATTTGATTGTCAATACTTTGCACAAAACAAGACCTTTTCGAAGACATCCGCTTCCGGCCAGAGGCCGGGTGATAATTGCCACTCGCCAAGAGGCGAGCGGCTGCGCTTTTTTGTGACTTACTGATTTTCAGCTAAGAGCAACTCTATTTAAGCAATCAAAATAGTATCTTTTCTAACCCCACAACCTCCCTGCCTTCACGCTTAAGTGATTCCCGATTGTATGAAAAAGATTTTTAAATGGCTTGGCGTATTTCTGATGAGTTGCTTTGGATTGAGTGCTTTTCTGTTAACAATTGGCGTTAACCTGCCGTTGACACACTATACACAGAAAGAACCCATTGCAGCCAAACTGCTCATCAAAAACTGTCATATAGTTGATGTAAAAAACGGAACGATTCTGTCTAATCACAACATTCGCATTGAAAATGGGAAAATTATTGCCATTGATTCTGTCGGTAGCTCTTCTGTGGCGGGATTTACGGTTATAGATGGCAGCGGTAAATACGTGATGCCGGGGTTGTGGGACATGCATTTGCACACACTGAGCCTTTCGCCGCAACTGCATTTTCCGCTGCTGATAGCCAACGGCGTAACTAATGTGCGCGACATGGGCGACGGCGATTCGTGGATTTCGGATATTGACGCGCCGCTGGTGAAAGACAAAGATAGTTGGGACAAACAATTTACTGAACAGCATTTACTCATGCCACGTATTTGGGAGTCGTGCAGCTATCATGTGGAGGAAATAGATGGAATCACCGCGCAAAATACACAAGAAAAAGTGCGCGAATTAGTAACCAAACTCAAACAACGCGGCGAGCCTTTTGTGAAACTCCAGTTGGAGGACAGTGAGTTGCCCGCGCCGGTTTTTTACGAAATTCAGAAACAGGCCCAGTTACAGGGTTTCAGTGCCTTGGGACATCTGTCGTACAACGTGGACATTGACACGGTGCTTGCCAACGGATATCCGAGCATCGAACACGCCTGGGCGTTGATTCCGCATTGCGTCCGTGAAAAAAAACGGTTTGAGAAAGACTTGGAAACGAAAGCCTACGAACTGTCGCATCAGGACACGGCTCTGACAACGGCTGTGCTGAAAAAAATCGCCGCCGCCCACACCTATTATGTGCCGACGCACGTGACCTCGAACCGAAAAGAGGCGTTGGTCTTTGATGAGAAATTCCGGCAAGACCCTCGCAATCAGTATGTTGAAAGTACGCAACTGAGGCTTTGGAAACTGTGGGCAAACCTTCACACGTCGGGTTATGACGAGCCTGCACAACAGGAACTTCTCTACAACTATTACCAGAGAGGATTGGAAATCACCCGTTTGGCGCACCAGAACGGCGTAAAGCTACTGGCCGGAACCGATGCCTTGGACCGGTACGTCTATCACGGCTTCAGCCTGCACGATGAACTGACGGAAATGACCAAAGCGGGCCTGACCCCCGCCGAAGCCTTGCGAACCGCGACTATTAACGCCGCCGAATATTACCGCCAAACAGACAAGTACGGCTCCGTTGAACCGGGCAAAACAGCCGATTTGCTTTTATTAGACAGAAATCCGCTGGAAAACATAACAAACACACAGGCCATTCATGCGGTTTATTTCAACCAACGTCTGTATGACCGCAATGATTTGGCCCGGATGAAAGCGTCTGTCCGCGAACAGGCCAAAAGTTTTGGAATTTCGTGTAAATTCATCTGGAATATGATAAAAGGTATGTTTTGATAAATGTCTGTCACTGAAAAGCGATTATATACTTATTTTCGGTGAGCGTTTTGAGTATTTTTTGCCCAAAACGCCGTCTCGTTTAAAGTGTATCTCTCGTCCCAGCGACTATCGGTGACTTTGGCGAAGAAAGAAACCGTCATTCAGCCGTCACGGCATCGCTCACCCGGCGCGGCAACCGGGCGGCGAACAGAAACAGTATCCCCAGAACGAAGAAAATCCCCATTGTCAAGGCACTGAGGCGCACATTGCCGGTTACTTCCAGCACGCGGCCATACGTGAACGTGCCGATTACAATCGCCAGTTTTTCCGTCACATCGTACAGGCTGAAATACGAAGCCGTGTCTGTAGTGGTCTGTGGGATCAACTGCGCGTATGTGCTGCGCGACACCGACTGAATGGCTCCCATCACTATGCCTACGAACGCGGCCAGTATGTAAAACTCTGTTTTGGTCTGTACAAAATAGGCGGCCACACAAATAGCCATCCAAATGGCAATCGCGATGGCAATGGAAGTGGTATTGCTGATTCTCATCGCCAGTCGCGAAAACAACATGGCTCCGGGAATGGCAACCAACTGTAAAATCAGCACAATGGCAATCATCTCTGTACCGGCCATTCCTATGGTTCGTTCGCCAAAAAACGGAGCCAGCAGCATGATGCTTTGCACACCCATAGACCAAAAAAAGAAACCCAACAGGTAGCGGAAAGTAGAAGCCGAATCCCTCACTTTGCCGAAAACCTTCCGCAACTCCTGAAAGCCTTTGGTCAATATACCGGCGTTCATGGGGTGATTCGTAGGAATATCATGCAGGTAGTAAAAAGCAATCTGCGCAAATCCTATCCACCAAATGCCGACTGTCAGGAATGAAAAACGAGTGGCGGTTCCTTCAGAAGCAAAGCCAAATGTGGTGTGATAGAAAATAATGACCAGATTCAACACCAACAGCAGAACACTTCCCAGATAGCCCATAGAAAAGCCGCGTGCCGAAATCCTGTCCATTTGGTCGGGCGTGGCGATTTGCGGCAGAAAACCGTTGTAAAACACCAGCGAACCGGCATAGCCTACACTCGCCAGAAAAGCGCACAAAATGCCGTATTCAATGTTTCTGCCAACAAAGAAATACAGTCCCAAACATGCCATTGAGCCTAAATAAGTAAAAAACTGCATGAATCGTTTTTTCTGTCCGCTGTAATCGGCAATGCCCGAAAGCAGCGGGGCCAAAAGTGCGACCATCAGAAAAGATGCTGAAATGGCGTATGAATAGAGCACTTGATTGTCGAAAGACATTCCCAAAAAATTAACCATCGTCAGTCCGTCGGTATTTTTGCCGTAGCCGTTCGGCGGCGGAGCGGAAGTGGCGGCACTGTAATAGACCGGAAAAATAGCCGAAGTGACGGTGAGATTATAGACCGAATTGGCCCAGTCGTAACTGCACCACGCATTGAGGACTTTGGGATTGTTTTTTTCGACGGCGACGGTGGTTTTCATGGATTTTTGCGAAGGGTTTTTGTGACGCTACGAATGCCTGATGGGCGTTTTGGGCAAAAACTACCCAAAACGCCCATCAGGCATCTATAGACGGTTACAATGTTAGTGCTTTTGCCCTTTGTTTGTGAGCGGAAGGCTCCGTATTTTTCCAGAAAAACGAACACGTTCCATGAAACGCACTTTCATTATCCTGCTGGCCGCTTTCGGCTGCGTTTGCGCCACTTGCAAGAAAACAGAGGTGCCGCCCGCCGAAACACTGCAATCGGCGGCAAGTTTCCCAATGGGGGCTTCGGTGAGTGGCAAATTGCTGCAAGAAAACGCGGCTTACCGCAACGTGGTTGCCACGGAACACAACAGCGTAACCGCCGAAAACGCCATGAAAATGAACCGGTTGCACCCCGCCGCCGACCGTTACGACTTCACCGAGGCCGACTACATTGTGGACTTCGCCCGGTCGCAGGGCCGCAAACG
>JALOMD010000481.1 GCA_025455595.1 Cytophagales bacterium
GGGGAGGGGAGAAAACTCCCCCTCCCCCTTGGGGGGAGGCCGGGTGGGGGCTTCCCTTGCCCTCGTCACTGCCGGGCCGACTTACGAGCCGCTTGACCCGGTGCGGTTCATCGGCAACCACTCGACGGGCAAGATGGGGTTTGCCATTGCCGAAAGCCTCGCCCGCCGGGGCATGGATGTGGAATTGGTGACCGGCCCGACGCACCTGCAAGCCACGCATCCGCGCATTCGCGTCACGCGGGTGGGCACGGCGCAGCAGATGTTCGAGGCGGCGGCGAAAATATTCCCGCAGGCCGCCGTCACGGTGCTGGCCGCTGCCGTGGCCGACTACCGCCCGGCGGAAGTGGCAGCGCAGAAAATCAAGAAAAAGGACAATGACTTGACCGTCCGACTGGTGAAGAACGTGGACATTGCGGCCACGCTGGGCCAACAGAAACAGCCGCACCAAATCATGGTGGGCTTTGCCTTGGAAACCGAGAACGAAACAGCCAACGCACAGGAGAAACTCAAAAGAAAGAACCTCGACCTGATTGTACTGAACAGCCTGAACGACAAAGGCGCGGGCTTCGGACACGATACGAACAAAATCAGCGTTATCGGTAAAGACGGCTCGGTGCGGCATTTCGACCTGAAAAGCAAAGCCGCCGCCGCCGAGGATATTGTGGGGTTGATTCTGAATTCGGAAGGCGGAATCGTGCTCCCGACACGTCGGGACGGCGAAGCCAATACGGAATAGAGAAGCGTTTTGGGCAAAAAATGCTCAAAACGCCGATGCATGTAGCACATGCTTTAGCCTGTGCGAAATCCGTAGGATTTCTGAATCGCGGCACCAAACGGCGTTTTGGGCAAAAAACGACCAAAACACAAGTCTGAAAAACGTCGACTAATCAATTCGTTACGGACAAAACATGAAAAAAACGCTTCTTCTGATCGGCTTTTGGCTCTTGGTTTTGCCACTTTGTGCGCAAGAGTTGCGTTGCATCGTGAAAGTGAACGCCAGCAGCAACCAAATCGCGTCGAACGTGGGCACCATCAACGACACGCAGATTTTCACGGAGATGCAGCAGGCCATGACGCAGTTCATGAACAACACCCGCTGGACGGGCGACGACTTTCGCGATGCCGAACGCATCAACTGTAGCATTGTGATTACCATCACGGCCATTCCGGCGGTGGGCCAGTACGAGGGGCAGGCCATCATTCAGTCGTCACGGCCGGTGTATGGCACTGATTACGAGTCGGTTATGTTGGCTTTTGTGGACAGGTTTTTCCGGTTCAGCTACAACCCCGGCGACCAGATGAATTTCAACGAAGCCGCCTTTACGTCCAGCCTTACGTCGTTGCTGGCGTTCTATGCGAACGTCATCATCGGCTTGGACTACGACTCGTTCGCCAAGCTCGGCGGCACGCCGTATTTGCAGAAAGCGGCCAACATTGCCAACGTGGCCGGCCAAGAAAGCGGCGACGACGCATGGAAACCGGGCAGCGACTCGCGGAGCCGCTACTGGCTGGCCGAGAACCTGAACAGCCCGCAAATGCAGAACTTCCGCGAGGGGTTGTACACGTACTACCGCCAAGCGATGGACACCTACGCCACCAACGGCGACCAAGCCAGGGCGCAAATCCTGACTTTTCTGGAAAACGTGCGGCAAATCAACCAAGTGCGGCCCAATTCTATCTGGACGAACACGTTTTTCGATACCAAGGCCACCGAAATCATCAATGTTTTCTCGGACGGCAACCCGCAGGACAAAGTGAAAGCCTACAACCTGCTCGTGGAACTCGACCCCACCAAAGCCGACCGCTACCGGAAGTTGACGAGGAACTAATTTTGAGTGATTGAATGAGAGAATGGCTGAATTGCCGAATGGCTGGTTGCGGGTTTTCGTTTTGGGCGTTTTTTGCCTAAAACGCTTCGAAAATGTTTTTTATTGATTTGCACTGTAGAAAACAATAAATCTCTGTCGGTCGGAAAACAAAATATCTGTTCGTTGACAGATACAGAAGTTCGGCAATAGTTGTTCAACTCGAAAACCCCGCAACCGGCCATTTGGCAATTCAGCCATTCAACAAATACAATTCATTCAATCATTCTCTCATTCAATCACTCAAAATTGAAAACATGGGCAAACGCCAGACTCGCATCTTCCAAGCCGACATCATGCCCAAAGCCGCCGAACTGACCGGGCGTGAGGCGAATGTCGTGCTTGCCAATCACACGACGATGCACGGCGTAATCCTTGCCGTCACTGCTGAGAATCTGCAAATCCGTGACATGCGACTGAAAAAACACGCCGTTCCAATGAGCCAAGTGGCCGAAATCGTGATAGACCAACGCACAGAATGGTAGGCTGTGTTGTCGTGCTGTTTCATTGTTCTGTTGAGTTTTGCTAAACAGTGAATTTTCAACGCTGTCGGTTGTCGGCTCGGCGTTTTAGAGACTGCTTGAGTTAATTATTCGGAAGCGAAAAGAGCGAATTTTCGAGCGAGGCGAGCCGTTTTTGAGGGGCGTAGCCTTCGGCTACGGGCCGAGAAAACGGCGAAGCCGCAGCCGAAAATCCGCCTTTGCAGCCCGAAAAATTAACTCAAACAGTCTCTTAGGCATTTTTTGCCTAAAACGCACGACTCTTGTAGGGGCGAAAAACACAGACACAAGCCTTGAGCCTTGAATATTCTAACTTTTGAAGAGGAAAAACAACCCATTACTTATGACGAAAAAACTACTTTTCGCACTGGTTTTCTTCGCAAGCAACGCTGCTTGGGCCCAAACCGCCGAAAACAAAGACGTGGCGGCCATTCGCCGCGTGATGGCCGAACAGGTGCAAGCCTGGGACAAGGGCGACATGCAGGCTTTCATGGAAGGCTATTGGCGGTCCGACTCGCTGCGGTTTATCGGCAGCAAGGGCATTGTTTACGGCTGGCAGCCCACGCTCGAACGTTACCAAAAGAACTACCCCGATGCGGTTTCGCGCGGCACGCTCCGTTTCGACATTTTGCGCGTGGAGTTAATCGGCAAAGACGCGGCGTTTGTTATCGGTCGGTTTCACCTGACCCGCCCGCAAGCCGGCGATGCCAGCGGCCACTTTACGTTGCTCTGGCGCAAAATCAGCGGCAAATGGCGCATCGTCGTGGATCATACGAGTTAGGCCCCCACCCGGCCTCCCCCGAGGGGGGAGGTGAAAATGCGGAAGTCGGGGTTCGGAATGCGGAAAAGCAGAAAGCGTTTTAAGCAAAAATTACCCAAAACGCTTTTTTTTTCACCCTCCCCTTGGGGAGGGTGGGGCTTTACTTACGGACGGCTCCACGTGTGCCGAGCCAGTCGCGGAGGCGGTCTGTCCACGAGGCCAGTATAGGGTTGTCCGGTGTTTTGCTGGTGCCGTTTGCCATGCCGTAACCGTGGCCGCCTTTCTCGTAAATGTGCAATTCGGCGGGTACTTTGGCCTTGCGCAAAGCCATGTAAAACAGCACTGCATTTTCCGGCAAAACGGGGTCGTCGTCGGTGTACATCAGAAAAGTGGGCGGCGTGAACGACGTGACGTGGTTTTCGGTGGACAAAAACGCGGCCGTGGCGGAATCCAAGTCGGGGCCGAGTTGCATTTCGCGCGAAAACCGGTGCGTGTACGGCGTGGTCATGGAAATCACCGGATAGACCAGCACCATGAAACTGGGCCGCGACGAAGCCCGCTCCAACACATTCTTGGCTTTCGGGTTGCCGTTGTCGAAGTGCGTGCCGAGCATGGAGGCCAAGTGCCCGCCCGCCGAAAAGCCCATCACCCCGATTTT
>JALOMD010000482.1 GCA_025455595.1 Cytophagales bacterium
GAAAATGGCCGATTTGCTGCGCCACAAAGGCATCAACCACTGGCTTGACGTGCGCCACGAGGCCAACCACGACTGGCCGGTGTGGAAAGGCATGTTTTCTCACTACTTATCGCTCATAAGATAGTGGGTCTTTAGTCCTGAGTAAAATGGCGTTTTGGGCAATTTTTGCTTAAAACGCGCCATGTTCAACCAGCTAATTAAAAGCCCCCTCCCACGCCAAGTCGTGGCCTTCGGCTTGGGAGGGGGCTGGGGGAGGCCAATGAAACAACTCGCATTGACAATGCTTATGGGCTGCTTGTGCAGTCTCTCTTTCGCCCAGCGCGTGCTGGTACTGACCGACCAGAAAACCGGCAAAACCGTGGAAGTGCGCGGCGGCGACAAGGTGATGCTGGCCTTCAAAACGACGCAACGCGAAGTGGACAACCAGCCCGCCGACGTATTTGTGCTGCGGCCGCAGGACTTGCAGGACTCGACTTTCGTACACGTCAAGACGCGTATCCTGCTCGTGACCGATTCGACGATTGTGCTGAAAGGCGGACGCGAAATGCGACTCTCCAAACTGGCCGGGATGCGGCGGTTGTCGCTGGGCAAGCAAGTATTGCGCACTGCCGCCGAAGCGGGAGGTTTCCTGCTGTTCCTGACGGGCACGGCCTTGGCCACTGAAAGCCTGTTGACCAACCAAGCCTCGATTCCGTTTTGGCCGAGCTTCGGGGTAGGAGTGGTGGGATATTCACTGATGGAACTCGTCAGTGACGAAGTACCGATGCGTCACTTGAACCGCTGGCGGGTATCGGTGCGAGGAAGTGAAAAATGAGAGGTTGTAGGATTGACCGACCTGTGTTTTAGGTAAATTTTGCTTAAAACACGCAGCCCAATGGGGCGCAATACACCAGCACCGGGCATCGCCCGGTGGAAACTAACGACCAATGACCAAACACTAAAGACCAACTACCCCACATGAAAAAAATCGGCATTCTCTTCGGCATGGAAAACACATTTCCGTGGGCCTTTATTGACAAAGTGAACAGCTTGGGCTTGGCCGACGTGAAGGCCGAAGCCGTGAACGTGGACGTGGTGAGCCAAGGCGAACCCACCGACTACGCCGTCATCATTGACCGCATCTCGCAGGACGTGCCGTTTTACCGAGCCTACCTCAAGAACGCCGCCATTTCGGGTACGGCTGTCATCAACAACCCGTTTTGGTGGAGCTCTGACGAGAAGTTTTTCAACAACGCGTTGGCCGTGAAAATCGGCGTGCCGGTGCCCAAGACAGTGATTCTGCCGTCCAGCGAACGGCCCACCGACACCACCGAGACATCGTTCCGCAACTTGGCCTTTCCCATCAGTTGGGGCAAGATTTTCGAACACATCGGCTTTCCGGCCTACATGAAACCGCACGCGGGCGGCGGCTGGAAAAGCGTCTATAAAGTCAGCTCGCCGGAAGAACTGTTCAAAGCCCACGCTGAAACCGGCCAATTGGTGATGATGCTGCAAGAGGAAATCGTGTTCGATGCCTATTACCGCTGCTACTGCATTGGCGGCAAGCACGTGCGCATCATGGAGTACGAGCCGCGCAACCCGCACCACCTGCGGTACGTCCACGGCAAGTTCAACGCCGACCGGCAACTGCTCCTCACCATCGAGAAGTACGTGCTGGCCCTCAACCATGCCCTCGGCTACGACTTCAACACCGTCGAGTTTGCCGTGCGGGGTGGCGTGCCGTATGCCATTGACTTCTGCAACCCGGCCCCCGATGCCGACGTGAACTCGGTGGGCCAAGAGAACTTCGACTGGGTGGTGAACACCGCCGCGCAGGTGGCCGTGGAAAAAGCCAACAGTTTCCGCCCCAACGTGGATAATCTCACGTGGGGGACATTCATCAGCCGTTCCGTAGCCCGTCTGCCGCTCGCCGACGCACCCGCCACCAACGGCAAGAAAACCAAAAAAACCGTCTGAACTCGTTTTACGTTTTTCGTTTAACGTTTATCGTTTTGAGCATTTTTTGCCCAAAACGCCGAACCGCAAACGGTGAACGTTAAACGTTAAACGTTAAACAAAAATGACCCTGCCCAAATTTACGCTCGGTGTTGAGGAAGAGTACATGATCATTGACCCGCAGACGCGGGAACTGAAGTCGCACGAGCAGAAAATCGTGGAAATAGCCGCCAAGGTGCTGGACGACCAAATCAAGGCCGAGATGCACCAAGCCGTGGTGGAAGCCGGCACCAACATCTGTCAAGACGTGGAAGATGCCCGCCGCGACATCACGCGGCTGCGACGCACCGTGGCCGAAATCGCCGACGGCCTGGGGCTGAAGATGGGCGCATCGGGCACGCATCCGTTTTCGCACTGGTCCAAGCAACTCATCACGCCCAACCCCCGTTACGATGCCATCGTGAACGAAATGCAGGAAGCGGCCCGCTCCAACCTCATTTTCGGGCTGCACGTCCACGTGGGAATCGAAGACAAGAACATGGCGATTCACATTGCCAACACGGTTCGGTATTTTCTGCCGCACGTGTATGCCCTCAGCACCAACTCGCCGTTTTGGGAAGGCCGCAACACCGGCTTCAAGTCGTTCAGGGCCAAGGTGTTCGAGCGGTTTCCGCGCACCGGCCTGCCCGATTTGTTCGGCAGCTACGCCGAATACGAAAACTACGTGAACCTGCTCATCAAAACGGGCTGCATAGACAATGCGAAGAAAATCTGGTGGGACTTGCGTGTGCATCCGTATTTCAACACCATCGAGTTTCGCATCTGCGACATCCCGATGCTGATTGACGAAACCATTGCGATTGCAGCCATTTTCCAAGCCTTGGTGGCCAAACTCTACAAACTGCGCATGGCCAACCTCAACTTCATGATTTACACCCGCGCCCTCATCAGCGAAAACAAGTGGCGGGCCTGCCGCTACGGCATTGATGGCAAACTGATTGACTTCGGCAAGGAGGAGGAAGTACACACCCGTTCGCTGATCTTGGAACTGCTCGACTTTGTGGACGACGTGGTGGACGATCTCGGCAGCCGCCACGCCATCAACTACGTTCATAAAATCCTCGAAACCGGCACCGGAGCCGACCGCCAACTGGCCGTCTATCAAGAAACCAACAGCATGGAAAGGGTGGTGGACTTCATCACCGAGCAGACGTTGGTGGGAACGTGATTGAGGTCAGAGATTAGAAGTCAGAGGTCAGAAGGCGTTTTGGGCATTTTTGCCTAAAACGGTTATGGTGTCTGTTTTTGCAAACCCATTAGTCACGAAAAACGTTTTGATGCAAAGCATAGAATCCAAAACGACTTGTCTCATGGAAACAACCAAGAAATCGTTCATGCCTTGGCTCACGCAAGAGGAGTACGAGCAAGGAAACGCCCGAATGCTGGCCGAAATCAAACAGGAATCTATTGAGACCAACCGGCCCATTTACTACGGACGTGACGGATTGGTGTACGAGGAGTGGCCGGACGGAAGTATTTTTATCGAAGCCACGCCCGAAGTATTGGCAAAACTAAAAAGCTGAAGACGTTGACGATTTTTGTTTCGGAACCCGTACTGCTGGACGAGTACGGACGAAAAACCCTTGCCTATCCCGACACAGATACGGGTGAGCGGCCTATATTCTATTGCTATGCCGGGCCGAACGGGGCGGGGAAAACCACATTCATGAAAGAACATGTGGACAGTCGCATACCTGTAATTCGGCCTGACCAAATGGTGAAAGAGGAAAACATAAAGGACAACTTCACGCTTTCGGAACTGGTGCGCGAACGGATGGAAAACCTGT
>JALOMD010000016.1 GCA_025455595.1 Cytophagales bacterium
CCGGGAATGAAATACAGACAGCCGTTTTCCAGCGTAGCGTCGTCCAAAGCCACCCAGATGGACAAGGCGCGGCGGTCGGAGAACGACCAGAACGGCGTGTCCAAGTGCCACGAGGTGGGGTTGGCCCACGGCTTCTTGATCAACGCCTGGTCGTGCCAGATGCGGATGCCATCCACCCCGGCCAGTTGTGCGGCCATTTTGCCGATGCGTTCATCCATCATCAGTTGTTTCACTTGCTCATTCGACTGCCACAGGTTCAGCAGTTGGTCGAACACCTTGCCAAAGTAGTCACTCTCCTTGTTCACTCCGTCGTCTTCGCCGATTTTCACATGGCTGTTGGGCAGTTTGCGTCCGCCGCGTGCCTCCACCGCTTCGGTGACAGATTGTTGCCAAAAGGCCAATTCGTCGCGTGAAAGAAAATCCTCAATGACGATGTAGCCGTTGGTTTGGTAGAAAGCGATTTGTTCGGGTGTGAGTTGGGTTCTCATGGAAGGCAGGGGTTTTGGGGTTTCAAAACATACTATTTTGAAAAACAATAAAAAGTCGGATGAACAGAAGCCAAAACTCCCCTCCTTTTTTCAAGCCGAAGGCCACGACTTGGCGTGGGAGGGGTTGGGGGTGGTCAAACGCCCGGACAGTAAGCGATGCCACAAAAAGGCTCGGCATTTGCGGCTTGGCTCACCGTCTCAGCGTGTCACCACCCCGACCCCCGACAAGTCGGGGCAGGCATACGGCCACCCTCCCACGCCAAGTCGTGGCCTTCGGCTTGAAAAAAGGAGGGGAGTTTAACGCGACTCAACTCGACATCTTTTTGGTTTTCGTCCACCTCATCCCCGGTGGTTGGGGTTTTGAGCTTTCAAAAGATACTATTATTACGCAACAAACGCGAGTTGATACCGCCAGTTTAGCGAAAGCCTGTCCCGACGTGTCGGGGCGCAACTGGCGGCTGTTTTTCTGTCACGCCCCGGTGTGACGCAAGCGGAAAGCTTGCTTGATTTTGGCTCCAAGCCTGTGGCTTGAAGCAGTCTCTAACTTTTTGCGTAAGTCTTGGAAAAACTGATACTCTTACAAGTTACGAAAGAACCGTTTTACCAACTGTCGGGACGGTCGCTTTTTTGAATTCTTTAGGCGTTTTGGGCAAATTTTGCCCAAAACGCCGATGCGCACTGGTTCGCAATTAGCTTGCCTTGTACTGTTTTTCAACTGAAAGTATAGTCTCAATGCATTGACTTTCAGTCCATTGGGTCTTTTTTTTGCTAATGACTAATGACTAACAACTCAGTACTTACTCAGTACATAATGAGAAAGGCCATACGCAAGCACACAAGCCTTTTCCCGGTACGTATGTCACATCACGGGGCCGGTATCAGCACCCGGTCTATGGCATGGATCACGCCGTTGGTGGCGGTGATGTTGGTGAAACGCGGAAACACGTTGGCGGCAACCCCGCCGTTGCCGCCGCCCGTCACGGTGAGGCCCGTTGCGGACGAGGCCACCGCCACGGTGCGGGTGCCCAGCAAAGTGGCCGCGTCGCCCGCAGGCAGCGTGGTCGAGAAGCTGCGGCTTGGCAGCACGTGGTACTGCAAGATGCGCAGCAGCGTCGAGTTGGCGTTGCCTGCAACGAGCGGCGCGTTGATGTCCAGCCCGTTGAGGGCGGCTATGGCCTGCTCCTCGGTCAGGGCGTTGTTGTTGAGCACCCCGCGCAGCGTTGCCAGGAACGCCGAGTCGCTGGGGGCGAAGACCGTGAACGGCCCGTTGCCGGCCAGACCGCTGCTGCCGTTCAGTTGGGCTTTTGTCACCGCCGCCGCCAGCAGATTGTAGTTGGCGGCGTAGGCGGCGTTGGTCAGCGTCTGGACGATGTTGCCCACCGGCGGAGCCATCACTTGGTCAATCACATGAACCACGCCGTTGTCAGCCGCCACATCGCCCCTGGTCACCCGCGCCCCGTTGACGGAAACCGCGTTGCCTGTTTTGGCGAAGAACAACTGCCCGTTGGGGTTCCGGGTGGAGCCGAAGGCGAAAGCGGTGTCGCGGACCAGTGCCGCCAGCCTGCGTTCGATGCCGCCGTTGAGGTGGTAGGCGAGCAGGTCGAGGGCCTGGGCCTTGGTGAAGGCGGGGGCGTTGACGGTCGCAATGGCGGCCGCTTCGTCGGCTACGCCCAGGTACCGCACAAACGCGGCATCGGTCGGGGCGAAGGCCGTGACCCTTGCCAAGCCCGCCCACGCGGGCTTGGCGGCGGTGTCGGCTTTGTTCAGGGCGGCCTCCAGCACGTCCAGGTCGGCATCGGCGGCCACCACGTCGAACGCCGTAGGGCCGGAAGGCACCGGCGTGTCGGATGTTTCGGGCTGGCAGCCCGTCAGCAGGGCGGCAAAGGCCATTGCCACTGTTAGCGGCTTCAAGTCGGAAAAATTCAATTTCATGTGTCTGTTGTCGGTTTTGGGTTGAAAAGCCTTGCGGCTTGGGTGCTTAAAAGTCTTGCGACCTGATGCCAGGTGCGGACATGCCCGGAACACCAAGGAGCGTTTTGGGCGTTTTTTGCTGAAAACGTGTGACATTCGCTTTGGTTGGTTGCGAGGAACACACCGTCAACGAGGGGTTTGGCTTTACCAGAAGATACTATTTTCCGGGGAAAGCGTCGCCGCCGTTTGCTGTTTTGTTCGATGGAAAAAAGTTCCTGCTTGTGCAGGAACCTTTCCAGTCCGATGCATCCCGGAGACGGGATGCATTCACCCCCTTAGTATCCTTCGTTTTGCTCCAGTGCGTTGTTGTTGTCCAGTTCCCGCTGCGGCAACGGAAGCCGGATGTTGTTCGGTGCCCAGGTGACGGTCACGCCGGGTACGCCCCAGTTCCAAGTAGTCAAGTCTATTTTGCCCGCCCGGTGCCAACGCAACAGGTCGAAGTAGCGGTGGCCCTCCAAAGCCAGTTCCATTCTCCGCTCGCGGCGAATCCACTCGGCAATCACGTCGCGGCTGGCTTCCGAAGCGGACAGGTCGGCGGGTTCGGCGGCGGCCGGCGACACCGACTCGCGGGCACGCTTGCGCACCTGGTTGAGCAGGCCGATGACCTCGGCAGTGCTTCCGCCCGACTCGTTCAGGGCTTCGGCCCGCATCAGCAGCACGTCGGCGTAGCGGATCACCCGCTCGTTGTTGAAGTCAACCGAAGGGTTGTTGTACGAGGCGTACAGCCATCCGAACTCCTTCTGGTACTTGCTGAAGTGCGCCCCCGTGGGCGATGCACTCGCGTTGGCGGTCGAGTACCGGCGGTTGTTGCTGCCTATCACGTCCCCGACCCGGAAAATCGTCCAAGGCAGGCGGGGGTCGGCGGCGTTGAAGGTCTCGATCAAGGGCCGGGTGGGGAAGTAGTTGGCCGCTCCGTCCGAAGGATTGGGGTCAACCGTGGTGAAGTTGCGGAAGGCCGCCAACGTGCCCACCACGGCGAACTCGTCCGTGCTCAGCCAGCCGTTGTTTTGTGGGTTGGCACTCGAACCGAACTGAATCTCGAAAACCGATTCGGCGTTGTTCTCGGTGGTGGGCTTGAAGTTGTCCCCGTAGGCGTTCACCAGCGAATACCCGGTCACCTCGGCCAGTTTGGCGGCGGCGGCCGCGTAATCGGCGGAGGCTTTGGTCGCGCAGGCCTTGTAGAGGAGAACCTTGCCCAGCAACGCCTTGGCCGCGCCTTGCGTCGCCCGTCCCAAGTTGGCCGCATCGGTTCCCACGCCGGCATCGCCCCAGCCGCCCTTGGGCGGAAGCAGTGTCTCGGCCTGTCTCAGGTCGGCAATGGCTTGGTCGAGCAGTTGCATGCCCGACGAGTTGGGGATGTTCAGGGCCGTCACATCCGTCAGCCGCCGTTCCACCAGCGGGGCGGTCTCCCACCAGTTCCAAGCCAGGAAGTTGGCATACGCCCGCAAAAAGCGGGCCTCTCCCGTCACGTAGTTGCGCAGTTTCTCGCTTTTGATTTTGCCGCCCTTCTCCTCCAGTTTCTCAAACAGCATGTTGGCGCGGGTGATGAGTTCGTAGGTGGTTTGGAAAGCGTCGAACAAACCCCGCGAGGTGGAGTTGAACTGTAGCCGGTCGTTGTTGACGGGCACCTGCGAGGTCACGTCGTCGTCGGCAATCAGGTTGACGTTGGCATACACGTAGTTGCGGGGTATCTGGTAGTAGAACAGCAGCTTGGAATACAACCCGATGGCTGCGCGGTTGAAGTCGGCGTCCGACTCGAAGAAAGAGTCCTCGGTGGCTCCGAACGGCTTCTGCTCCAGGCTGTTGGTGTTGCAGCCGTGGTAGGCCGCCCCGAGCAGGCAGAGCAAAAGCAACGACAATTTTCTTTTCAGATTCATAGGTATTTTCTTATGATTTAAGTTTTTGATAACCGAATGGACAGCGGGCGAACCTTCCGGTTCCTCTCTGTTCGTGGGTTTAGAATCCCAGATTCAAGCCGACGATGAACATGCGCGGCAGCGGCGTAATCCCGCTGTTGTCGGCACCGTTGCTCAACACGTTGTCCCCGCTGAACTCGGGATCGAGGCCCGTGTAGCGGGTGAGCACGAACAGGTTCTGTGCGCTGGCGTACACGCGCAGGCTGCTCATGCCGCCCATCTTCTTGAGCAGCGGTGCCGGAAGCGTGTAGCCGATCTGGAAGTTCTTGCCGCGCAGGAAAGAACCGTCCTCGATCCAGCGGTTCGAGAACCGGTTGTTGCCGTGCGGGTCGTTGCGGACGGCACGCGGCATGGTGTTGCTGGTGCCTTCGCCCGTCCAGCGGTTGTTGGTGCTGCGCCACTGGTTGTTGCCCGCACTCATCTGCTCGCCGCTGGCGCGCGGCGCATTGAACAAATCCACGCCCTGGACGCCTTGGAAAAACATCGACAGGTCGAAGTCCTTGTAGCCGGCCGTCAGCGTAAGGCCGTAGTAGAGGTCGGGTATCGGCTTGCCGATGTAGGTGCGGTCGTTGGCATCCACTACGCCGTCGGGCTGTCCGGAGAAGAACTGGCCGGCGGGCGTATCCTGCGTGCGGGGGCCGTTGTTGTCCACAAACCGGATGTCGCCCGGAGCCACGGCGCCGCTGGCGGCGATCCGGTCGTTGATAACGGCCCGGTAGGCGTCCACCTCCGCCTGGTTCTGGAAAATGCCATTGGTTTGGTAGCCGTAGAAATACCCCACCGGCCGGCCGATTTCCGTCCGGTTGTTGGCGGTGGTGATGGGCTGGCCGCGTTCACCCAGTCCGGTCACCTGGTTGCGCAAGGCCGTCATGTTGGCCGATACGCCGTATTTGAACGCCCCGGCGTTGCCGTTGTATCCCAAGGCGAGTTCGATGCCGGCGTTTTTGACGGAAACCGCGTTGAGTACGGTTCCCGAAAAACCCGACACCGCCGGAAGCGGCACGCCTATGAGAATGTCCCGCGTGTCTTTGATGAAGTAGTCGGCCGTCAGGGTCAGTTTGTTCTGGAAAAAGCCCAGGTCGAGGCCGATGTTGGTCTGGATGCTGGTTTCCCAGAACAGGTTGTTGGTGAAAAAGCCGGGGGCCGCCCCCGATACGCGGGTGCCGCCGAAATAATACTGCGGGTTGAGGTTGATGGTGGCGATGTACCGGTACGGCTCCACGTCCTGGTTGCCCGACTGCCCCCAGCCCACCCGGAGTTTCCCCTCGGAAAGGAACGGCAGGTTCTGGGCGAACTTCTCGCCCGTGAAACGCCAGGCGGCGGCCACGGCCGGGAACCAGTCCCAGCGGTTTTCGGGGGAGAACCGCGAGGAGCCGTCGCGGCGCAGGGTCAGGTCGAGGTAGTACTTGCTGTTGTAATTGTACCCGACGCGGCCGATGTAGCCTTGCAGCCCCCACGCCCAGCGGTTGTTTTCCACGCCTTGTGCGGCCGTGAGTCCGTACGAACGCAACTCGCGGGAAGTGCCCGGGAAATCGCTGGCGGTGAAGTTTATGCTCTCGAAGTTATAGACCTGGTCGGTGAAGCCGAGCAGGAACGACAGGTTGTGGCCGCTGAAGTTCCTGGCGTACGTGGCCGTCACCTCCCGCAGGATGTTGAACCCCGTCCGGTTGATTCCGGTGCCTAAGTTGTTGCCCGACACGCCGGCCCCCGGCTGGAAGTTGGAATCGTTCAGGCGGAAATTGGGCTGCGTGCTCAGGTCGTAGTCCAGGCCTATGTTGCCCCGGACGGTCAGCCCCTGCACGGGGGTTATCTCGGCGTAAAAACTGCCGATGGCACGCAGGCTGTTGAGCCGGTTGTCCAAGATCGTGGATTTGACACCCAGCATGTTGCGGCGGTAGCCGAAGCCGTACAGGTTCTGGAGCGAGGAGGCGAACCCGTTGGTGCCGTTCGGGTCGTAGATGGCCTGCACGGGCGGGTTGTAGGCCATGTCCAGGTTGGCCACCCCGGTCAGGTCCTGCCGCGAGTAGCTGGTTCGCAGGGTCTGGCCGATGTTGAGGAACTTCAGGGGCCGGACGTTGGAGTTGATGGCGAACGAGTACCGTTCCAACTGGCGGGACTTGATCACGGACTGCTGGCGGAAATACCCGCCCGAAATGAACAGGTTGTATTTCTCGCTGCCGCCGGTCAGCGAAAGGTTGTAGTCCTCGATGGCGGCGTTGTCGTTGATGACGGGCGACTGCCAGTCGGAGTTGTTTCTCAGGATGTTCTGCGGATTGCTCGGGTTGTACACCTGCTCCTGCTGGGCAAGGTTCTGGTTGAAGTTGGTGAAGCTTTCGTTCAGCAGGGTCAGGTAGCCGGGCGTGTCGAGCATGTCGAACCGCTTGCGCAACTGCTGCACCCCACGGTAGGCACTGAAGTTGATTGAGGTGCGGCCGGCCTTTCCTTTCTTGGTGGTGATGAGGATGACCCCGTTGGAAGCCCGCATCCCGTAGATGGCCGTTGCGGAAGCGTCCTTGAGCACGTCAATGGACTCGATGTCGGCCGGATTGATCAGCGAAAGCGGGTTTTGGGGCGGACGCAGGTTGGAGGCGACCCCGGCGTTGATGCCCGGTTCGGCCAGCGGCATGCCGTCCACCACAATCAGCGGGTCGTTGTTGCCCAGCGTGCCGATGCCCCGGATGCGTATCACCTGCTTGGCGCTGGGGTCGCCGTTGGCCGCCGTCACGTTTACCCCGGAGATGCGCCCCTGCAACGCCTGGTCGGGGCTTACGACGGGTGTCTTCGAGATCTGCGCCGCCGAAACCGAGCCGATGGCTCCGGTCAGGTCTTTTTTCTCGCGTTCGCCGTACCCGATGACCACCACCTCGCCCAGCGACTGCAAGTCGGGGACAAGTTTCACATTTACGACACTCCGGCCGTTGAGCAGCACTTCCTCGGTGGCATAACCGACGAAGGAAAAAACCAATGTGCTTTGCTCAGGTACGTCGCCCAGCGAATAGCGGCCCTCCGCATCGGTGGAGGTGCCTTTGGTAGTGCCCTTGATGACCACCGTGACCCCGGGCATGGCCTCGCTTTGGTCGCCCGTGACGACACCTGTGACAGATACGTTTTTTGTGCTTTGTGCGCAAACTGCATTTTGACTACTTGCGACCCATTGCATCACCAGCAACGAGACGATAACCAAGAGCCTGGGACTTCGGTAAAGTGTGTTTTTCATTGGGTAGGGGATTGGACATTAGGGAAACTGGACACTATACAATTGTATATAGCTGGTATGAAACTGACAGTCAATTCATTGGTGAGAGGGCGTTTTCTGCAAACGACGCTTCATGCTGCAAAACCGTCAGGCCGTTTGCAAACGCACCTATGACAGTGTTTCGCTGGCAAGCAAAGCAGCGGATAAACAATATTGATTTATTATAATATTTTTTTGACTAAATTAAAGAATGGGAAACAGGAGCCACTTACACAAAATGACATATTTTTTGCACAAAATGACCTACGACTCACGAGAGGCATGACGCATGTCAAATTCGCATAAGAAGACGATGTTCTGCCCGTGGAGGGTGGGCCTATGTAGGTGTGAGATGCCCGGCCGGAATAGTTATTCGCCGCCTTTGGCGGGATTTCATTCTGTTCAGGTTTGGGGAATGCAAAACTCTCTGAGCAGTGCCGACAGGATAAACAGCGTGTGCCAGCCACATGCCGACGATGGTTCGCAAGCAGAGACAGAAATCACCATTAGAATTTGGTCGGCAATCAGATAGTTAACACAGCCGTCACGCTCAGAGCGTGACGGCTGTGCCTTTTTGTAACTTACGGCAATCAGCGTTTTGGGCGATTTTTGGCTAAAACGCTTTTGTGCAAAAAGGCGTTTTGGGCAGTTTAGTGGGGATTCGGCTGCAACGGATCCAAGTGACCGGAAGGCCAACGGTTGTACGTTTTAATGATTGGGGTCGAGTCCAACTTTTTCAAAAGCTGAATGGAGTGGAGGTTTGCCAAAGGCGGCGGATACTATTTTGACAACCAAAGTTTCTCCTCTACCTGCGTAGAACGCCTGATAATCAACTCCGTGTTCAACTGGCGAATCAGAGGTTTGTCCGAGCCGTTTTCTATTTGATCCAGCAACAGACGGGCGGCGGTTTTGCCGATTTCACGAACGGGCTGGGCCACGGTGGTCAGGCTCGGCTCGATCAGGTCGGAGGCGTAGTCGTTGCTGAAGCCCACCACCGCGATGTCCTGTGGAATGGCGAACCCCTTGCTTTTGATGACCTGGATGGCTTTGATGGCCGTCGGGTCGTTGATGCAAAACAGGCCGTCGGGCGGCTGAGGCAGACTGAGCAAGTGACTCATGTAGATAGCCACCTTTTCCAGCGTCAAGTCGTAGGAGATGATGAGTTCTTCCACAATGGGAATGTCGTATTTACGCAACGCATCCAGATAGCCGTTCAGTCGTTTGCGGCTGATGAGCAACGAATGCGGCCCCGCCAAATGCGCAATTCGCTTCCGGCCAATCTTAATCAAATGCTCGGTCGCCCGGAACGCCCCGTCGTAGTCGTCAACCACCACTTTGGGCACCTCCATGTCGTCGCACACCCGGTTGAAAAAGACAATCGGGATGCCTTTGCGCTGAAAAACCTTCAAGTGGTCGAAATTGAGCGTTTCCTTGGTCAGCGACACCAGCACGCCGTCCACTTGGTGTGCCAACAGCACCTTGGCGTTGGCCACCTCCGCCTCGTACGATTCGCCCGACTGCATGATGAGCACGTGATAGCCCGCCTCCTTGGCCACCTCCTGGATGCCCAGAATAACCTGCGGAAAGAACATGAAATGGAACTCCGGCACAATGACCCCGATGGTGTTGCTTCGGTTGTTTGCCAGACTGACGGCAAACACGTTCCGCTGGTAATCCATTTTCTGGGCCAGTTCCAAGACCGACTGCCGCGTTTGCGGATTCACATGCGGATGCCCCGTCAAAGCCCGTGAGACGGTTGATTTGGAGAGTTTCAACTCTTTGGCAATGTCAATGACGGTGGTCTGGTGCTTTTTCATGCAACTAAGTTAAGGCGACAAACCAACCCTTTTCGCTCCCACATCCTGAATTTTTTCGAGTTACGGCTCTACTTTATTGGGAAGGTTCCCAAAAATTGCAACCGTTCCCAACCTCTGTCACAGGGAATTTGTCTTCCCAATATAACTTTTTTCACATTTTTTAGCACAAAGTTTCACGAACAAGACCGGAGGGCAGGTATTTCATCCGCGATTTTGTCAAATCCGGCACACGCTTTCAGAAAACCTGACGGTTGTTTGCAACGAAATTGGGAACACACATGAAAACACACGTACATGAAAAACATATCCTCTGCCTGACTTGCGTTGGCCGCGCCTGCCGCCAACGGTTGCCCACACATGCAAGCTGATTTCGGTATTCGCCGAAACGCCTTGGGTAGCCCTCATGCGAATGTCTCCTCTGTCAGTAAACCGGAGGTTCTTTATGAATTCACTTGGTGCCTGTAGCACATGCTTTAGCCTGTGCGCCACGCCGTGGCGTGGCAAGAGGCGTCCCGACGGGTCGGGATCTCTCAAAACGCCACACTCACCATACTCACCAAGTAAATTCATAAGGAATCAAACCGGATGCCTGACGCAGCCGTCCGGTTTGCTTGGGTTCATTCCAACCTTCAGCCAGCACTTGGAATCTTCCTTGTTTTGAATTTCTGTCATGCTTTACCTTACCCAATCCTCAACGTGATGAGATACTTTTATGCACGTATTCAAAAAACCGGCCCGTGGGCGTGTGTCTGGTTTTGGCTCTTTTTTGCCCCAAACGCCCTCTACGCCCAACGTTCCGGGCCGGTCACCGGCCGGGTGGCCGACGAAGCCAACCAGCCGCTGTCCGGTGTGACGGTGGCCGTGAAAGGCACTACCGTCGGCTCGATTACCGATGCCAAAGGCGAGTATTCTGTCAACGCTCCGGCGGGCAGTGTGGTGCTGGTGTTCAGCTACATCGGGTATGTGACCGAGGAGGTGCCGCTCAATGGCCAGACAACCGTCAACGTCACGCTGCTGCCCGACCTCAAATCCTTGAGCGAGGTGGTGGTGGTGGGCTACGGAACGGTGAAGAAAAGCGACCTGACCGGTTCGGTGTCTTCTGTAAAAGCCGCCGAACTTACGCAAACACCCATTGCCAACCTGGTCCAGGGCTTGCAGGGAAGAGCAGCCGGAGTGCAGATCACGCAAAACTCAGGTGCGCCGGGCGGGAACATCAGCATTCGAATCAGGGGTAACAATTCTCTGACGGGCAGCAACGAACCTTTGTACGTAATTGATGGCATTCCCATCGGCAGTGGGGGAGACGTAGCCAGGGGTGGCGTAGGTTTCGGAAATACGGCTGGGAATGTGCAGAATCCTCTTTCCAGTCTTAATCCAAGCGACATTGAGTCCATCGAAATCTTAAAAGACGCGTCTGCTACCTCCATTTACGGCACACGTGGAGCCAACGGCGTAGTATTAGTTACAACCAAAAGGGGCAAAGCCGGCAAGACCAGTATCACTTATGATGCGTATTACGGCATTCAACAAGTGGGAAGAAAACTGGAAATGATGAACGCCACCGAATTTGCCCGGATGGAAAACGAAATCATAGGCAATACCTCTCTCTATCCCAACCCGGATTCGCTTGGAACCGGCACCGACTGGCAAGACCTGATTTTCAGAACGGCTCCTATCCAAAGCCATCAGATTTCGGTGCTGGGAGGAAACGACAAAACGGTGTTCAACGTTTCGGCTAATTATTTCAGGCAGGACGGTATTGTCATTGGCTCTGATTTTACCAGAGGTTCTATCCGGCTTAACTTGGACAACACGGTTAACAACCGCCTTAAAGTCGGCGTTAATTTTACAACAACATTTACGCTGAACAATGGCACCGTAAGTTCCACCGTAGGCGAAGGGGCAAGCAACGGGATTATTGTATCGGCTTTGTTTGCTCCCCCAACCCTGACTCCCTACGACGAATTAGGTAAGCCAATCCTCTTCGGCAACTCTTTTGGCGGACGTTACCTGGACTACAACAATCCGTTGGCTTTTGAAAGCCAGGTGCTTAACCGCAACACAGGTTTGCGGTTGCTGGGAAATGTATATGCCGATGTTAAAATCGCAGAAGGTCTTACCTACCGAGCCACGCTGGGAGGAGACATTGGTAACAGCATCCGCGATTCATACGTGGGCAGGGGTATCCGGGCGGGGCAGCTTGTCAATGGTCAGGGGGGCAAGGGTCAGGTAAATAACTACAATGTTATTCACGAAAGTATCCTGAATTATGACAAAACCTTTGGTGAGTCTCATAAGCTGGCCCTGACCGGTGTTTTTTCGACCCAGAGCCAGACATCCGTCGTTTCAAATACGACCACCGAGCAATTTCCCAACGATATTTTGCTCAACAACAACCTGGGACTGGCCGCCACCGTGCTGGTGGGCAGCAACAAAAGCCGCTGGCGGTTGGATTCGTACACTGCCCGCGCCAACTACAGTTTCCGCAGCAAATACCTGGTGACACTGACCGGCAGGGTGGACGGATCCACCCGTTTTGGTGAAAATAACAAATATGGTTTCTTTCCATCGGTGGCACTGGGCTGGCGAATTTCGGAAGAGAGTTTCCTGAAAGATGTCCCTTTCCTGAGCGACCTGAAACTGCGTGGCAGTTATGGGGTGACCGGAAATGCAGAAATTCCGCTGTACCAATCCCTGACTCAGTTTTCAGCCAATGGAAATTACAATTTCAACAACAGCCGCAACATAGGCATCGGGCCTGACAACATCCCCAATCCGGATCTGCGCTGGGAGAAGAGCTACCAGACAAACGTAGGCGTAGATGTCGGTTTGATTAACAACCGGATTACAGTGTCGGCTGACTACTACGTTAAGAAAACAAACGACTTGTTGCTTCGCCGGGATATCCCCTTGTCATCCGGACAAGCCAGCGTTTTGGGAAACTTCGGTTCTATTGAAAACAGAGGAATTGAAATAACCGCCAACGCGGCTATTCTGACCGGAGAGTTCAAGTGGACCCTGGGCGGCAATTTTACGGCTAATCGCAACAAGGTTCTCAAGATTGACGATTCCCGCACGGAGATTGTTCCTACCTTCCAGGCAGGTGCCGGAAATGGCATTGCCCAGTTCACCTATGGAAGTATTTTGCGGGTCGGTCAGCCGGTAGGATCGTTCTACGGTTACCTGTTTGATGGCATCTACCAAAGCAACGAAGCTACACCACAAATTGCCGGAACCGTCCGTTACAAGGACATCAACAACGATGGGCAAGTGACCGGTGCCGACCTGACCATCATCGGTGATCCCAATCCGGATTTCATCTTCGGTGTCTCTTCCAATTTTTCGTACAAGGGCTTTGACTTAAGTGCGTTTGTCCAGGGTGTACAGGGCAATGACATTTATTTTGCCAGCCGCCTCCTATTGGAAAGCGGACAGGGCACCCGCAATCAACTCAGGTCATACACCCAACGCTGGACTCCCACCAATCCCAGCAATACGTATCCGAAAGCCGTTGCCAACCAGCGTCTTAACCAATCCGATCAGTTCATAGAAGACGGCTCGTTCGTCCGTATCAAAAACGTTCAGGTAGGTTATACGCTGCCGGTATCAAAGCTCAACTTAACCTGGTTGCAAAACCTGCGGGTGTACGTGAGCGGCAACAATCTCTTCACGTTTACCAGATACACCGGTTATGACCCGGAAGTAAATACTGCCGGAGAAAACACGCTTCAGTACGGTGTGGATAATACAGGTTATCCGGTTGCCCGATCCTATTTGCTGGGCTTACAGGTAACCTTCTGAAGAGCTGTTTCCGAAAAAATAGTATGTTTTTCCAGGGCAAAACCCTCCTGTCTGCAAACACAGATGCCGAAGTGCATTCATCACCGAGTCAATAAAACAGTTGACTGACAAAAGAGAGCAAACGCAATACTAAAATTAGCACCTGATCCGAACACTCATGAAAAAGATACTGTTTCCTAAAATCGTTTTTTTGACGGGTATGCTCTGGCTGGCGAGCTGCGAGTTGAAAGAAGAACCCTTTTCTTTCCTTACGCCTGACCAGTTTTACAAATCGGCTTCCGACGCGGAATCCGGATTGATCAATGCCTACAGCAGCATCACTACGCTGTACCAACGGGTAGGCCATCAATTGCCCGACTACTCAGCCGATCAGTGCTTTCCGAGGGCGGTGGTGCAACGGGAACAATTTACGGTGTTTTCCTACGATGCAACCAACACCATCACGATGGATGCCACTCGCAAAAAGCAAATCCTGGCCGAAGCCTATTTCCTCAGAGCCTTCTATTATTTTCAACTCGTAAGGGCGTTTGGCGATGTTCCTTTGAGATTGCAAACCACCGCGAGCATTACCGATGCTGAACTAACAAAAAGTTCGGCGGAAGAAGTCTATCAGCAGATTTTTAAAGATTTGACGGTTGCGGCGGCTGATTTGCCACCGGCCCCCACCCAAACCGGACGCACTTCTACGCTGGTTGCCACCGGTTTTCTGGCAAAAGCATACTTGTACCACGGCGACAATGCGCTGGCTCTGCAAGAGGCGGAAAAAGTAATCGCATCGGCTAAATACAGCCTGATTCCAAGTCCGGTGGATCTCTTTGACCCGGCCAAGGAAACCGCTTCGCGTGCGGAAGTCATGTTTGCCGCTGAATTCAGCAAGGGTACCGGGCTTAACGTCTCTGACATAACCGGATTATGGGCACCTGCCGGTTCTGTCCCGATTTTTTCAGCTACTGCCTTTGGTTCTCAGTTTGCCTTTGTCTCTTTTTTCAAATCCTTTGATCCGATTGACAAACGTCGTCAGTTGATGGATACGTCCTTTGTGGATGCAAGAGGTGTAAAAATTGGTCAGAACAGTCCGGCATTGAAAGACCGGGTTATTGTGAAGAAATACTTGGATAAAAACTCGTTGGGTGCGAACGGGGAAAACAATTTTCCACTGCTTCGATATGCGGATGTCCTGCTCATAGCCGCTGAAGCCGAAGCCCGCGCCAATGGAGCCACCGACAAAGCGTATGGCTACATCCAGCAAGTGCGAACCCGCGCCGGATTACCACCACTGGCAATGGGCCTTTCCAAAGAAGAGTTCATTGAGGCGGTTTTGCAGGAGCGTTCCTGGGAACTGTTCGCCGAGGCAGACCGCTGGTATGACCTGACCCGTACCAATAAGTTTAAGCTCGTAGCCACTGTATTGAATACCGAATATCCGAGCCGTCCGGTGCAGGACAAACACCGTTATTTTCCAATACCGCAAGCTGAAATCCTGACCAATTCCAAACTGGAACAAAATCCGGCTTGGAAGTAGTCCGTCTGCAAGTGCATAAATAAATAGGGGTATCTATTCAAAGAACAGCCCGGTGATGTGCCGGGCTGTTCTTTCACAGTTGTTCAAGTCTTTCAAAAAATAGTATTTTTCAAAAACGTAAAACCCCTCTATTGCAATGAAAGACTTACAAAAACACACACGGATTTTGGCAAAAAACTGTCCAAAACGCGCTGTACAGCGGGTGCCTCTGTTCGCATGGCTGATTTGTTCGCTTGGATTGGGCAGTTCGCACTATCCGCAAAAAAACGCACGGCCCAACATTGTCCTGATTTTTGCGGACGACTTGGGCTACGGCGACTTGCATGGCTACGGAGCCAATTACGCCACGCCCAACCTGGACAAACTGGCCGCCGAAGGCGTGCGGCTGAATAGCTTCTATGCCCAGCCGCAATGTTCGCCTTCGCGGGCGGCCCTGCTGACCGGCTGCTATCCGCAACGCGTGGGCATTCCGTGGGTGGTGGGGCCGGAAGGCCCGGCCTGGACGAAGGACAAGTATTTTGTCGGCCTGAATCCCGGCGAACAGACCTTGCCCGAATTGCTCAAGACAGTCGGATACGCCACCGCCTGCGTAGGAAAATGGCATTTGGGACACCTGACACCGCATTTGCCTACCCGTCACGGCTTCGACGAGTATTTCGGGTTGCCGTACTCCAACGACATGTGGCCGCCGGGCAATGCCCAATGGCCGGAATTGCCTGTGCTGGAAGGCGAGAAAATAGTGGCAAAGATAACCGATTCAACCGGACAGGGGTTGCTGACCCGGCAGTACACCGAAAAAGCCGTGAAATTCATTGAGAAAAACGCCAAAAGGCCTTTTTTCCTGTACGTGGCCCATTCCATGCCGCACGTGCCCATTGCCGCTTCTCCTGAATTCCAAGGCAAATCCGGGCGGGGCACCTACGCCGATGTGATTGGGGAACTGGACTGGTCGGTGGGTCAAGTGATGGAAAGTTTGCGCAAAAACGGTCTGGACAAGAACACGCTGGTCATTTTCACCTCTGACAACGGCCCGTGGCTCAGTTACGGCAACCATGCCGGTTCGGCGGGCGGCTTGCGGGAAGGCAAGGCCACCACCTTTGAGGGCGGAGTCCGGGTGCCGATGATTGCCCGCTGGCCCGGCAAAATCCCCAAGGGCGGTTCGTCAAACGAAGTGGCCGGGTTGATTGACCTGCTGCCCACGCTGGTGGAAATCACCGGGGCGGCGGTTCCCAAGTTACCCATTGACGGAAAGAGCATCTGGCCGTTGTGGCAAGGCAAACCCGCAGCCGGAAGCTTGCGGGAAGCGCACTATTACTTTCAATTAGACGAACTACAGGCGGTGCGGCAGGGACGTTGGAAACTGCACTTGCCGCACCAATACGAAACCGTACCCGTGGGCGGGAAAGACGGAAATCGAGGTACAAGTGCTGTCGGTACCATCGGGCTTTCGCTTTTCGATCTGGAAGGCGACCCCAACGAAACAAAAAACGTGGCAGAACAACACCCGGAAATGGTGGAAAAATTGAAAAAAATGGCTGAAACGTTCCGGGCGGAGTTGGAACGCACGAAACGCCCGGCTGCAAAAGCATTGTAATTGTCTTGGTCGAAAACCAAACAGATA
The DNA here is from genome assembly GCA_025455595.1 of Cytophagales bacterium. GTDB lineage: Bacteria > Bacteroidota > Bacteroidia > Cytophagales > 172606-1 > Xanthocytophaga. The sequence continues at coordinate 16,372 of JALOMD010000016.1, forward strand.
TCGGGTTGAGGCGCGGCAAACTCCCCTCCTTGAAAAAAGGAGGGGTTGGGGGTGGTTATACGCCCGCAGGATGAAGCAAGCCACATTTCAAGGCTCGGCATTTGCGGCTTGGCTCACCATCCGAACGTGTCACCACCCCGGCCTTCGGCCACCCCTCCTTGAAAAAAGGAGGGGAGTTTGAATCCGACCTCTTTCTGTTTTTCGACCAATGGAATAGGACTTGCACAAAAAATCAAAACCTGCTTCAATCATTCGGCTTGGAGCCATTTTGAGGCCAGTTCTCAATCCCGACACGTCGGGACAGACTT